>NZ_JBSHNP010000140.1:0-152936 GCF_053604675.1 Lacinutrix salivirga | reverse complement strand
AAACTTATAACAACAAAAGACCACATTTGAATCTTAACATGAAAACACCTAATTTTATACATAACAAAAAACCAGAGAAGTTAACTTCTCTGGTTTAATTTATTTTTTAAAAACTGTCAACCTATTTTAGGACGACTCATATAGTTAATACATAATTATTGATGTATTTTTTATAACTTAGTTGAAACTAATCAAAACACAAATTAATGGAGATTTTAGAGTATATCCTTATTGCCTTAAAAGCAATTGTTGGTTTAAGCATTTTAAATGTATGGTTAATACAACCTAATAAGAATACAAAATGGAGAGGTGGAAATGCAACAACTATTGTTGAAGAATTTGAGGCTTATGGTTTATCAAAAACCTTTTGTTATATAATCGGTTTTCTAAAAGTAAGTTTAGCCTTAATTTTATTAGCTTCAATACATTTTAAATCATTAGCTTTAATAGGTAGTTTAGGACTTACATTACTATTATTAGGCTCAATACTAATGCATTTTAAAATAAAGGACGAGCTATACAAGTCATTCCCAGCTTTTTTGTTTGTAGTAATGAATCTTGTAATTGCCTATATTTCATATTAAAAATAAGTACTATAAGTTTTAATAGCAATACATAAATTTAAGACAGCGAATGTAAAAGCTGGCGAAGATTTTATAAAATTATCTTTAATTTTAAGCCTCACTATAAATCCTGCTAACATAAGTAACGCCAAACCTATTGACGATACAAACAATAATACTGGACTAAAATAGAGACCAATAACTAAGCCTATTGCACCTAATAGTTGCAGAAGTCCTGTTAACCTTCTATACTTTTCTAGATGATAACGCTTAAACTCTAAAACAATAAACTCAGATACAAAGCAGTTTATTCCAAAATATATAAACGCTAAACCCGAAAACCACGTTAATGTTGTAAGTAAATCCAAAATTTATGTGTTAAATTTTATAAGTTATTAATAATTAATTTAACAATATAGTGCTTTACAGAATAGGTTTATTAATAGTTTAGTTTTAAAATCAATATATCCCTTAATCCCAAATATATATTGTAATGGTATTTATCGTTACCTTTAGTAATTAACCAGAATAGTATTGACTCTCAATACGTCATAATAAAGTGATATGCTAAAAAATGTTTTATTAGATCGTAATATTTATGCTTCAGAAGAACATAAAATGATGCGCGACATGATTCAGGATTTCATTACTAATGAAATTATTCCTCAAACTGAAACTTGGGAAAAAAACGGAATGGTAAGTAGATCAATTTGGGAACGCGCTGGAGCATTAGGTTTATTGTGTATAGATATACCAGAAGCGTATGGAGGCAGTGGTTTAGACTTTAGCTTTAGTGCCTTATTTATCGAAGAATTAGGTAAAAAAGCAGTGAGTGGACCAGGTTTTTCGTTGCATTCCGATATTGTAGCACCTTACCTGTTAAAGTATGGAACCGAAGCTCAAAAACAAAAGTATTTACCTAAAATGGCAACTGGCGAAATAATTACCTCTATTGGTATGACAGAACCAAACTGTGGTAGCGATCTTAAAGCGCTTAAAACTACAGCTACAGACAAAGGCGATTATTATTTGGTAAACGGACAAAAAACTTTTATTACCAATGGATTTATGAGCGACATGAGTATAGTTGCTGTAAAAACCAATAAAGGCACAAACAAAGAGGGTGTGTCTCTATTACTTATGGAAAGTAATTTTGAAGGTTTTGAAAAAGGCGTACCTTTTAAGAAAATTGGTATGAAAGCACAAGATACTTGTGAGCTTTTTTTCGATAATGTAAAAGTGCCAAAAGACCATTTATTAGGAGAAGAAGGCAACGGATTTAAAATTATGATGACAGAATTAGCAAGAGAGCGACTAACAGTTGCACTTAACGCTATTGGTGGAGCAGAAGGAGCCATTGAAAACACCATAGAATATACCTCTACCAGAACCGCTTTTAAGCAACCTATTGCTAATTTCCAAAACACACAATTTAAATTAGCAGAATGTGCATCGCAATTACAAGTGCATCAAGCGTTTTTAGACCGTTGTACACAATTATTAGCTAAACATAAATTAACTCCAGAAAGCGCTTCGATAGCAAAATACTCGGCAACCGAAATGCATAGTAGAGTAGTAGATGAGTGTTTACAACTCTTTGGTGGTTATGGTTATATTTGGGATTACCCAATTGCTCAAATGTATGCAGATAACAGAGTAGCCAGGATTTATGCTGGCACCAACGAAATTATGAAAGTACTTATCGCTCGTGGTTTATTTAAAGAGTTATTTGCTGAAATGAAACGCGCTAGAAAGCAAAAGTAGATTGATTATTTTTTTAAACCTATAACAATAGTGGCTTTAAAACCTCCCAAACATTTTTGGCTACAATTTTATGACCTTCAACATTAGGATGAATACCATCTCGCTGATTTAAAGACGCTATTCCACCAACATTTTCTAAAATAAACGGAATAAATTCTATGTTGTTTTTTGTCGCAATGTCTTTAAAAAGTGCTTTAAATTCAGTAGTATATTCGCTTCCCATATTTGGTGGCAATTGCATACCTGCAAGAATAATAGTGGTTTCGGGACTTTTTTCTTTTACAGTAGTAATTATAGCTTGCAAATTAGAACGTGTTTCGGTTAAAGCAACACCACGTAACCCATCGTTTGCACCAAGTTCTAAAATAAAAATATTGGGTTGTTGTTTGATTACCCAATCTATTCTACTTTTTCCTCCAGCAGTAGTTTCTCCACTAACACCAGAATTAATTACAGTATACTCCAAGCCTAAGGAGTCTATTTTTTGTTGTAAAACGCCAGTATAAGCCTCGTTAGTATTGTCTAAGCCATAACCAGCAGTAATACTATCTCCAAAACATAAAATAGTTTTAGTGGCTTCTTTAGTAACACTTTCAGAGATTTTTTTTCCTGAAACTGTATCTTGAGATTGTGTTACAGGCTGTTGTGTTTTAGTGGTAGTTTCAGTTTTAGAATCTCCACAAGACACTAAGAGCAACACAGTAATAAAATAACAAAACTTTAAGAGTTTACGCGCTTTTAGGCTTGCTACAGTTAAATACAATCTATAATTTTGAAGTTGAGACATAAGTCGTGCTTTTTAAATAAAAATTTACATGTCAAAGATATTAAAGATTACTGGTTTAGAGAAAACTTATACTAGTGGTAACAAACAATTAACGGTTTTACAAGACATTAGTTTTAATGTCGAAAAAGGCCAAACCTTTTCTATTGTTGGACCATCAGGAAGCGGAAAGACAACTTTGCTTGGACTTTGTGCTGGTTTAGACCAACCAAATAAAGGAACTGTAGAATTATGTGGCGTTAATTTAAATGGTTTAAATGAAGACCAACGTGCACAATTACGTAATGAAGAAGTGGGTTTTATATTTCAGAATTTTCAATTATTACCAACACTTACAGCATTAGAAAATGTGAGTGTTCCTTTAGAATTACAAGGCTCTAAAGAAGCAACTTTAAAAAGTAAAACATTATTAGAAAAAGTAGGTTTAGCCAATAGAGTACACCATTATCCATCGCAACTCTCTGGAGGCGAACAACAACGAGTAGCATTAGCACGAGCCTTTGCCAATGCACCTTCTATTTTATTTGCCGATGAGCCAACTGGGAATTTAGATGAAGAAACAGGCGAAAAAGTAATAAAATTACTATTAGACTTAAATAAAGAAAACGGAACCACTTTAGTGATCATCACTCACGATTTAGAGTTGGCCAACAGAACACAGCAAATATTAAAGCTAAAAGGCGGAAAAATAGAGACTAATCAAACGACCAACGTGCTGTGAAAAACTCCAAATTAAAACCAAATTTACAAGTCGCGTGGCTGTTTAAAATGGCTTGGCGAGATGCCAAAGCGAGTAAAGTGCGTTTAATGTTGTTTATGGCTTCTATAATTTTGGGTATTGCAGCTGTGGTTTCTATTCAATTATTTAGTACCAATTTAAAAAGCAATATCCAGAGTCAGTCTAAAACCATGATGGGAGCCGATTATATAATCGATTCCAGGCAGCTACCAACCGAACGTGCACAAGCGATAATAGATTCCTTAAATCCTGATGCTTTCGAGGTGAGTTTTGTATCTATGGTTGCTTTTCCTAAAAATGGAGGTACAAAATTAGTAAAGGTTCGTGGTTTACATGGCGACTTTCCGTTTTATGGTAAATTACAAACCCAACCAGAATCTGCTGCTAGTAACTATCAACAATCAGGAGGAGTTTTGGTCGATGCTACTTTAATGCTTCAGTTTAACATAAAACCAGGCGATTCTATAAAAATTGGAGAGCTCACTTTGCCAATTGCTGGAGCCTTGCAATCCATACCTGGAAATTCAGCAATATCAAGTGCTGTGGCTCCATTGGTAATCCTTCCTAACCGTTTTGTTGACGCTACAAAATTATTACAATTTGGGAGTCGTAAGGAGTACCAGTATTTTTATAAAGCCGCAGACACCTTAAATTTAAACCGACTCACCAACACATTAGAGCCACTTTTAGAACTAGAAAATGCCGATATTAAGTCGCATACCAATGTTACAGAACGCTTAGGAAGACGTTACGATAATGTAGGTAAGTTTTTAAATTTAGCCGCTTTTATTGCCTTATTGTTAGGCTGTATTGGTATTGCAAGTTCGGTACATATTTACATTAAAGAGAAATTAAAAGCCATTGCTGTATTAAAATGTATGGGAGCGTCTAGGCTTCAAAGTTTTCTTATTTTTCTTATTCAAATTGCAGCAATTGGTAGTATTGGAGGTGTCATTGGGTCGTTAATTGGCATTGGATTACAAAGCTTGTTTCCGTATCTTTTAAAGGACTTTTTGCCTTTCACTTTAGACATTACAATATCTTTTCAACCACTATTAATTGGTGTCTTTTTAGGGATATTCATGTCGGTTTTATTTGCCTTATTGCCTTTACTTCGTACGTGGTATGTGTCGCCTTTAGACGTTTTGCGAGTGGATGAAAATGCAGCGCAAGAACCGTTAAAAACACGTCTTTTGGTGTTTGTAGCCATTTTGCTCTTTTTGTTTTTATTTTCATTTTGCCTCATTAAAAGCCTGGTTTATGCAGTACTATTTGTAATTGCTACAGTCATCACATTTATGTTACTTGCTGGTGTTGCATTTCTGTTTATTAAAACAATAAAACGCTTTTTCCCAAAACACTGGAGTTTTACAGCACGCCAAAGTCTGTTAAATTTATTCAGACCAAACAATCAAACCGTTGTATTGGTGGTTGCTATTGGCTTAGGGACGTTTTTAATAAGCACTTTATATTTTACAAAAGACATTTTATTATCTAAAACCGAAGTCGATAAAAGCGCACAAAATGCAAATGTGATCATTTTAGATGTGCAACCTAATCAGCGTAAGGACGTTGCACAACGTATTAGTACTAAAAATTTACCAGTACTTGATAATATTCCGTTAGTGACCATACGTATGCATAGCATTAAAGGCCGTTTAGTTAGTGCTATTAGGCAAGACAGCACGCGCCAAATACGTAATTGGGTTTTAAATCGCGAATTTAGAACGACCTATCGCGATTCTTTAGCAGCTTCAGAAACCATAACGCAAGGCAAATGGATTCCAGAAATTAATAAAGGCGAACCTGTGTATATTTCCATTTCAGAAAGTCTGGCATTAGATGCTAATTTAACAGTTGGAGATCCTGTAGTGTTTAATATTCAAGGTGTGTTAATGGAAACAACAGTTGGTAGCATAAGGCAAGTCGATTGGTCGCAAATACAACTCAATTTTTTAATACTTTTTCCAAAAGGTGTTTTAGAAGAAGCACCACAGTTTAATGTCTTAACCACTTCGGTACCAGACGAAGCCAGTTCTGCTGACTTACAGCGCGATTTAGTCAATCAATTTCCAAACGTCTCTATTATAGATTTAAGGCAAGTATTTACGCTCGTAGAAAACATATTAGATAAAGTGTCGTGGGTTATTAATTTCATGGCCTTTTTTAGCATTTTTACAGGTATTATAGTATTAATTGGCTCTGTACGAACCAGTAAATACCAACGTATAAAAGAAAGCGTTTTGTTAAGAACACTTGGCGGAAAAAACAAACAAATACTAAAAATAGCAGCCTTAGAGTATGTGTTTTTAGGTCTTTTAGGTAGTTTAGTTGGTATTCTATTAGCCTTAGTTAGTAGTTTTTGTTTGGCACTCTTTGTTTTTAAAGAACCGTTTGTGCCATCGCTCCTTCCTTTTGTGGTGTTTTTACCAGGAATAACACTATTGGTATTAGCCATAGGCCTTAGTAATATTCAAACCGTTTTAAGAAGCTCGCCTTTGGAGGTGTTGCGTCGGGAAGGATGATTTGTAAACGTTAAAAGCTAAAGTTGTTATTATAGTTTTTTTAAGAAAGTGATTTTTAAAAGTTTCCTCTATGATATTAATGGAACACTCTTTTTACGAAGCGACGATAGGAGAGAAGTGGAATGTGTGTGGAATGATTATAAATAAATTATCATTCTTACAATTACGGTTTTCCTACAAATATATTCCTACAAAATTACTATATTTAAACTCTCCCTATTTAATTAATTATATAAGCAAAATTGTTTTATGGATATATATATGAAACACAATTATGTTTTATATTACTATAGAGTAACCACCTAAAAAATAAATTTAAAAATTAATAATATTAATGGCAGAAGAAATAACAATATATTTTGATAGTCCTAAAGATTTTCTTCCAAAAAATATACGTCCATTAAACGGTATTGCTGGATTGTATTTCATTTTTAGCAAGTCAATAGATATCAATTATCCGTTTGACAAATCTAAACTATTATACATTGGAATGAGTGAAAAGAAAACCAATAGTATTGGTAGTAGACTTATTGGTCATTATGATGGTAAGTCTAAAAATGTTGGATTACTAAATTATAGAAAAACTGAACCATTATTATTTACTTATATAAATTTTGAAATGCTACGCAGTAATTGGGAGTTTAGAATAGAAGATTTAGAAAGCTATTTTTTGTTAGATTTTGTTGATAAATATGGAGTATACCCCATTTGCAATAATAAAACTGGTTTTGAGATTTTAAATAATACATTAACAACCCAATTTAGTATTAATTGGGAATATTTTAAATAAAAAAAAATGAGCAACGATGTAAAATCAGGTCAAGAGATATTAGATGACTTCTTTGAGACTTTAGAGTCAATTAAAGGTGTTGACCCTAAAATTTCTCAATTAATAACTAAACTTTATAACGAGGACTCGTTAACAGATAGGTCTATAAAAAATGGTCTTGAACAATTACGAATAAATGAAAAGGATGAAAATGAAGCTTAAACAAATCGACATAAAAGGATTACGAGGAGTAAAAGAAGAATTATCATTAGAATTAAATGGTAAATCAATTGTACTATATGGAGATAATGGTATGGGAAAAAGTAGTATTTCTGATGCTATTGAATGGTTTTATACAAATAAAGTAGCACATTTAGGAGGTATAGAAATTGACCTTAAAGATGCGCTTCGAAATGCTTCTTTAGATGAAGATTTTGTTTCAGAAGCTGGCTTAAAATTTCATAAAAAAAGTGATTATGATACAGCGAAAACTCTTTTCACTAAAAGAGGAAAATTAGAACAGGATTTTACAATAAAAACCGATTTAATAAAACAATATATAATTGATTCAAAGGAAGAAAACTTACTACTTAGATATAAGAGTCTGAACGATTTTGTCGATAACACTAAAGGAGACAAACTAAAATATTTATCAGATATTATAGGTTTTTCTGAAGTTACCAAGAAAAAAGAAGTATTAAGGAAAGCATATACGTCTATAAATACAGAAATAAAGAATCAAAATTATGAAGGTCAAATAACTAACGAAAAGACAAAACTAATTAGTAAAATTGGTGCAGCAGTTAGCCAGAACAAAGATTTTTTTGACATTATAAACAAGAAAATAACACCTTTAAAGACTAAGATTAAAATTGAGAGTTTAGAAGATTTAGATGCTTTATTGAAACATCTTAAATCTGCCACAAATGAAAAGCTTGTTAAAGAAAATTCCTTTCTTGAAAAAATTCAAATTGCAGCTTATGGACTTCAATCAGAAATAGTAAGTATTAATTCAAGTTATCAATCGTTTTACGATGAATTTCAAAAAATCGCAGCAGATGTTGAAGGTATAATGAAAATTTATATTGGAGAACTTTTGAAATTTGGAGATAACGTTGTTCAAAAGTATCATAAAGAAGAAAGTTGTCCTCTTTGTTTACAGCCTAAAAATATAGACGAACTGCGTTCTGAAATTGCTGAAAGACTTAAAGAAATAGGTAAATCATCAAAAAAATTGGAGACTTTTAAAAAGGCTCAGGAGTTAGTCAAAAGCATTAGCGTTGAAAGAATTAAAAGAATCGATGCACTATTATTAGATGATACATTTAAAATGCCTGAAAATGAACAACTAAAAAAAGATTTAGAATTTATAAAAAAGAAAATTCAATTAATAGAAACTGCTAGTTTAACAAAGGTAGCTTCTGGAGATAAAATTCCAGATGTGAACGGGATTTCTTTTAATATTTCTGACTTTTTATTTTTGAAAAAATTAGATGATAGAATTAAAAAGCTAAAAGAAGCAATCAAAAAGGACAATATAACCGAGATTTATGCAAATATATCTGCATCTAAAGACGCTTTCCTAAAAATCAAAACATTAGAAAAAGAGCGAAAAAAGCTTGAAAAACAAAGAAATTCACTTTCTATTATTTATAATGAATTTGTAAAAGTACAAAAGGAAGGTCTTGAGAATTTTATCAATTCATTTTCGACTAAAATAAATGAGTACTATCAATATATGAATCCGGATGAGCCTTTTCAGGAAATAAAGATTGTGACGATGGGAGAGGAGGATGAGTTAAATGGTATTACAATAGAATACAAATATAATGGAGATTGGGTTTCTCCACCACAGAAGTACTTTAGTGAATCACATCTTAATTGTTTTGGGATTTCATTCTTTTTAGCCTCAGTTGATGCATTCAATGATATAAACGAGTTTATTGTACTAGATGATGTAATTTCAAGTTTCGATTCAAATCATAGAAAGAGATTTGCAGAGTTGCTTTTTGAAAAATTTTCGGAATATCAATTAATTCTGTTAACTCACGAAGAAGAATGGTTTAGAAATTTTGTAAAACCATTGGCAAAAAAAAATGGTTGGCTTGTAAATGAAATAAAATGGACTGAATCAAAAGGCACGCATTTTGAAGAATCTCAAGGAGATATCAAAGCAAAAATTGAAAGAAAAATTTCAGAATCAGAAGTAGATGGATTAGGAAATCCATTAAGACAATATTTAGAACATTCCCTTAAAGACATTTGTATTAATTTGGATGTAAAAGTTAGTTTTAGACCCAATGAAGTAAATGAAAAAAGAATGCCAGATGAACTTATTAGTGAATTAAAATCAAGAATAAAGTCAAAAAGTAAAGATTTACAAACACATTATCCAACTATAGATAGAATTGCTAATTCCTCTATTTTAGGAAATTTACTTTCACATGACAATCCATTTAATCCAAAAATTGGAGATTTAAAAGCTTTTTGGGCAGATATTCAAGAAATGGAAAAGATTTTCTATTGTCAAGAAATAGATTGTACAAAACCAAAAGTTTCATGGAGAAATTTAGATACTGTAGAGAAAAAGATAAGATGTGGTGGATGTGGTAAAACAAAATATGATTGGAAATAGTACCATTTGACACTAAATAAAAAATGAAAATTTAGAAAACCACATTACTTATGGGAGGTGCAGCAACAAATTCAGGAATTAATTATCAACAAAGAATAGCAGCTTTAGTACTAGCTTCTCAATATTCTGAATTTGATTTATCATTAGCTTTTGGAATAAATAAATCATTAAAAATTAATACTGTCCATTTTGAAACTGATGAACCAATCGATGATTTAAAAATAATCTGTGAAGACCAAAAATTATTCTTACAAATTAAAAGGTCTTTGTCATTTCAAACAGATGAAAATAGTGATTTTTATAAAACTATAAAGCAATTTATTAATCAATACATTTCTAAATCTAGAGAAGAAGCATATCTATTAATTACTTCTCCTCAAACTTCTAGAACGATTACTCAAGATTTTAATAAAATTATAGAGTCTATTCGATTGAATGATATATCATTTAAGAATAACCCTTTAAATAAATCTGAACAAGATACTTACGAAAAATTTAAAGATTTATTTTTTCTTATTTATGAGGAAAAGGCAAAAAATAAGCCATCTGAAAATGACTTTATTGATTTTTCAAAAAAGATTTATGTAAGCATAATAGATATAGAAAAAGGAAGACCAAATGAGCAGGTTGCATTAATATTGCTTAAAAGCATGAATCTCATTGACCCAAATTTAGTTTGGAGTACTTTAATAACTAACTCATTAGAATATGCTAGAAACAGACAATCGGTAAGTACTACAGCACTAAAAAATTTGTTGAACCGATATATAAAAAAAGAAAATAAAAGTCTTAATAAAGATGATGATTTCGATGAAATGTTCAAAACAAAAATTATTGAAGAAGGACGTTTTTCTGTTGCAAAAGAAGTGTTACTAATTGAATCAAAAGATTTTGGAATTAAAGATGCTCAAAAAAATGATTATTTGATAATTGAACTTTTTCGATTTGATGATGAAGGAAAAATTAAGCACACTTTCCAAGGTAATAAAATGAAACTCAATGGAACTAAAGAGGAAATTACTGTTTTACATCGGTCAGCAACATTTGATGGAATGGAAAGATATCTTTTAGACAATAAGAAGTTATATGAGAATAACAAAATAGCTATAATACCAGCAAATGATATAGATGAAGTAGAAAACACTCCAGTTGCAAATCTTCATAGAAAATATTTGCAAAATCTTCAAGATACTAATAAGGATATTATGAAGTGTTTACATTGTGATAAAATTGTAAATCGTAAAACAAGTGTATTGGTTGAAATTGATGATTTAGATTCAAAACCAGCATTAGGCGTAGTTCATCCAAGATGCGTAAGAGTAATTGATAGAGTACTAGGTTTGACTAAATACCCAAATAAACAAAATACAATTTCCATGTTAAACGAATTTGATTTCAAGAATTGGGCAAAATTAATGATGAAAGGACAAGGTCTTATAAATCAACTTCGTTCTTCAAATTTAAAAGACAAACTACAACCAATTGCTTGGAGTAGTGAAGATAAAAATAATAGGGAATTTGATTATTGTCTTAAATATATAATGAAAGATGAAAATATCCCTACAATCTATATGAGAGATAGAGGTAAGATTCATAGATTTAGTAAAGCCAATGCACTAGAAACAAAACAACAATTTGATGAGAGCATTGAAAAAGGAATAAAAGAAGAAAATCCAATAGGTTATACCTCCAAAAATTTAATGTTTGGAAATTATAATCAACTAATAGAAATAAAAGATACTGACGAAAAAATATTGGAAGTAGTATCAATTGAGATTTGTAAGTATAGTAAGTTATTAGAGAATTTAGATAATTCTATAAACTATTATTCTCCAATCTGTATTTTAAAAGATAAAAAAGAAAAAGCTTTACTGAACTTTGGGGAATTAGTACCTCTTATTTCCGACCCTTTAACTTTAGAGAACATATGTGATACTTGGAAGAATTTAGAACTAGAGTTTAATATTGAGGATTTTGAACTAGAAATTATTGAAAGTGATTTTGATTTTGATAATCTTATGAGATTCTTTTTTAGAGATAAAATGGTGCCAGTAATAGACCCACAGTTTAATAAAAAAGGAGAAGTCGTGAAAGGAGACAGACTGGTTCATTTACAAGAATTGCAATCAACCCAAGTATCAAAAGAAAAAACAGGAACTATTGTTAATAATCCTACTTGGAAGAAAGGTGATTTAGTTCGTCTAGAATTGCCATCAATAACCAATGGTAATTATCCCGAAGGCATTCTTTTAGAAGATGAATTAGTTGATGAAGAAGGGATGCATGTTGCTATATTTAGACCTATTGAAAATGGTGAACATTTGAAAGATTTAGCTTATTCAATACCAACAAAGTTTTTATTTAAACTAGAATCTTAATATTGACCTCATAAAATTTTGGTAAAACAATAGGAGAGTCGAGCGTAGATATTTTAGGGGTTTAGAAATAAAGTTTCTTAAGAGTTTAATAACACACAATTACGTCAAAGCTATCTTAATTTGCTACAATGTTTCCTAAAATATAGCGTAACGAACCGTAATTGTTTCCAAAAGTTTATGCAGTCTTGATTTTTTTGTTTCTTTTTTTATCAAGAAAAAAAGAATTAATGAAACCATCAGAAGTTCAAAACATTAAATTCTATTTTACATAATATTAATAGTTTATAATTAAAAAAGTTTAAATAGCAACGAGAATATAATAAGTGCTTGGAATTTTATTTTTCTTAAAATTTAAGCTCTTATGGCATGCCACGAGAATCGCTTAAAAAAAAATATTATCTATAAATACTCAATTACGAGAATTTTGATAACAAACTAAAAGCTAGCTTTTTTTTGGCGCTGGCAAAGCGGTTGGAAATTGTGTTTAAAAATAAATGCATATAAGGCATTTAAATTTTTAAAAAGCAATCGAGCGCATTGGCATGCGGCTATTTTACATAACGGCTAATTATAGTTACATAATGTTTTAAAAAACTCTGCGAAGCAAACCGTTTCTAGTTTAATGACCCAAGTTCCAATTATTCTTATGAAAACGAATGCCTCTGGGATATTTTACATAATACTACATTATAGCTATCAAATGGATAAACCACTCTTATTAACTAAGCAATACATTTGTACTATAATTTATATTATGTAAAATAGAAAACATCAAACAACCTTCAACTCTCAAATTGTATTAAAAGAATTGATACTTAATCAATCCTTTTAATAGTATGTAAAATAGAAAACGTCAAACAAACTTCCACCTCTAAATTGTATTAAAAAAATTGATACTTAATAAATTTATTAAATAGCATAAAATAAAAAAATTTAAACCAATACAACCACAATTACATTTCCCACATATAAGTCAAGATTAAATTTCTCAAACACATAAATTCATTTTATATTTAAAACTTACTAATAAAAATGAATCCAAAACCAGAATACATTTATATTGCCTTTGATGTGTTTCCTTCTCAAAAAGGTGCTGCAACTCATATTAACCATTGTCTCAAAGCATTACAAAATACATTCGATACTGGATTGCTTATTTGTTTGGGTAACGACGAGATGCCTTCGTTTCAATACGATTCAAACAGGCAATTATACGTGTATCGCTGGAAAGAAAAAATAGTCAATTTTCTGGAGCGTACTCAAAAATTTCAGGATACAGTTACTAAACTCTTACAGCTTCCGCTTTGCGAAAACGTTCAATTAATACATTTTAGAGATATTTGGGGCGGATTTCCTGTGCTTCAACAACAAAAACACTATAAAACACTTTTTGAAGTTAATGCTTTTCAGCATATAGAATTACCCAATCGTTATCCTCAAATTAGTGCTTCTGTTTTACATAAAATTAAAGCGATGGAGCAGTTTTGTCTCTCTAATTCCCATGAAATCATAACACCTTCTAAAGTAACACAACACTTTATAAATCAAGAATTTACTATTAAAAATAATATAATTCATGTAATACCTAATGGTGTAACAATTTATGATTTTAAACCCTTACCAAAACACCACACTAACCACTCACCTTTTATTTTATATTTTGGAGCTTTACAGAAATGGCAAGGTATAAAAACGCTATTTAAAGCTTTTAAAGAGCTTAGCGATATAAATGTGAGATTACGACTCTGTACTTCTGTTCCCGAAAAAAGAACGCTTCATTTTAAAGACTTAGCACACAGTATTGGTGTTGCAGATCGTGTAGATTGGTTTTATGAGCTGGATAAACCAACGCTCGCTAGCCATATTAATGCTGCAGTTTTAACGGTTGCACCTCTCGCCTCTTGCAATCGTAATATCATACAAGGTTGCAATCCCTTAAAAATATTAGAATCTATGGCTTATGGTACTCCTGTTGTTGCCAGCGATATTCCTGTGGTTAGAGAACTAATTGATAACCATAAAACTGGTGTTTTAGTGGCTCCTGATCGACCAGAACACTTAGGCAGAACCTTAAGAACTCTCTTAGAACAACCTGATATTTTAATAGCAATGGGGAAGCAAGTAAAACAAAAGGTTAAAAATAATTACCTTTGGGAAGATCAAGAACTAAAAATGAAAACCATATACCAAAACTTACTCTCCTATGTTTGAAAAAGAACTGCTTATTGATGGGAAAGCGTTTTCCGAAGGAAAGATTATTAGCGCAAAACGACCAACAGAATACTGGCTAGCCTTTTTTAAACGCTATGTATTATCGTATTCTAAACCAAAATTCCATGCTTGGTATGTTGTATTTGCTATTCCTGTAATTGTTTTCTTTTTGCTCTTTTTTAGTGGTATTGATATAGAATTAGTATTTATAATTTCCTTTGCTACAGTAATTGGTTGCATAATAATTGGTGGAATTATGAGTATGAAAGCTAAACAAGAACTAGTTCCTGTTAATGCTTACCACGAACTGGCAAAATTTATTATTTCTATAAAAGGAGATATTTATAAAAACCGATTTGATATGCGACTAAACTCTAGTGGTATCGAAGAGGATAGTAATTTATTAGATCCCAACGCAATTGGTTTAGTAAAGCGACATCGTACTGTGTATAAACCTTACGAGTTAGAGCGTTTTAAAGCACATTTTATCCTTAAAGATGGTAGTGTTTGTAGTTTGGCACTCAAGCAAGTCTCTTTACGCGTAACGACTACAAAACGTCGTAGTAGCGGAAAAACAAAAACGAAAATGAAGCGTAAACATAAGTTTTTTCATCTGTTAACGCTTAAACTAAAAGATTCAGATTATAATCTCTTTAATGCTGAACCATCACTAATGAGTAACGAGCGTTTTGAAATTGTTTTGCATACCGAAAATGGATTTCATTTTGTTAAAGTAAAAGCGAAAGAAAAAGTGAGTAATATTCCTTCTGAGCTTAGACCAAATACAACACATAAACCGTCGTTATATACCGAAATGATTGAATACCTTTTAGAGCATAAGATAATGACGCCAACCACAACCAAAACACTAACACCATAAAATAGGCCTATGAATTGTCAACAAAAATCTGGCGTATTTTTAAACATAGAATGCCAGAATACAAAACAACAAACTTGTTCAAATTGTGAAAAAGAAGTTTGCGACACGCACAGTCTCCATTGGGAAACCACACTATTTTGTGAGGATTGCTATTGGGAACATTTTTTAATATCCACAACACAGAAACAGATAACGCATTTAAATAATTCTAAAGACGATGTTTTAATTTCAACAACCGCTTTTCCGTCAAAATCAGCATCTAACACTACTGAGCAAGGCGGCTTTAAAGACGGTTTTGGAGGTGGAGAATTTGGTGGTGGAGGCGCAAGTGCTGGCTGGACTGAAGGCGATATGCAAAGTTTGAATGAAACCGATAACCAAGGTGGATTTTTGTCTGATACTGACGATACTTTTTTTTATAGCTAAATTCTAGACATGAGAATCACTTGGTTTACTGAAAATTATCCTCCAAACAAAGGAGGCATGTCTAGAAGTTGCGATCGTATTGTGTCTAATTTACGAGCGCATCATACTGTAGATGTATTTCATTTTACCAATAAAATTGCACCATTTCTAACGGAAGCTCATGAGAATGGCTCCTACACTTCGGTGCCTATTTTCGAAGATGCTTCGCACACACTTAACCTATTGTGGTCTTTTATTACTAACCAAAAAAATATTGAGGAGAGTACTGTTTTTATAGGTTTTGGGAGTCATTTATGTCTTAAAGGCATCACACTTATGGCCAATTGGCTACAAAAACCTGTTGTAATTTGTTTTAGAGGAAATGATTTCGATACAGCAATATTTTCGCAAAAAAAACAAGAGGTAATATATACCATTAAAAATGCCTCTGCAATTGCTTGCGTTTCTACTGAAAAAGTGAAACGCATACAACACATGAAACTTAATGAGAATGTTTATTTTACACCAAATAGTATTGATTTTACACAGTGGACGATTTTAGATTCTGATAATCAATTAGCCAAAACCTTAAAAGCAAGATTAGAGCTCAATGAAGGGACTAAAATTATAGGTTTAGTTGGTTTTTTAAAACCTAAAAAAGGGATTGATTATTTTATTCGCACACTTCGGAAATCGCAAATATCAAAAACGGTACATCTGCATATTGTTGGCGAAATAGAACCACATATAGAACAGGAATTAATTAAGTTTAAACTCTCCTACTCCAAAGTATTACCAACATCTAAGACCGAACTTATTGCTAATTATTTGGTTTGCGATGCTGTTGCAATCCCTTCTATTTACGATGGCATGCCTAATGTTATTTTTGAAGCTGCTGCTTTGCAAGTTCCTATAATAGCTTCCAAAGCTGGTGGAATTCCAGATGTGTTAACAAATAATACTGCTTTTTTATTTGATGTTTTATCCGAAAATTCTTTACTTGAAGCTTTAGCTGAATTTGATAGTGCAAAAGTTGAAGCATTAAGTTCTAAAACAGCGCTTTTAAAAGCAAGAATTGACACCTCATTTTCGAGCAAACAAGAAACACAACATTACTTAGATATATTTAACGCAATAACCAAAAATTATGAAAATTAAAATCACCACGTCGCTACTCCTTTCCCTCTTTTTTATGAGTGTTTTACTCTCTTGTAATTCTACTACAAAAAATACAACACAAACAGAAACAACGACTACAAGTGTTAAAAACACTGGTAATGCGGAATCGTACTCGTCTAAAATGACGAAATCTGACAAGAAAAAATATTACGATAGTAACGATAATGTGGTTTACGAAATAAAGTACAAGCCAGATGGTTTTAAACTAAGAACAGCCTCGTCTCAACTTTTATGGAAAATTAAACTGTATGATAATAAAGTAAAGATTAGCGATAATGAAGAAAACTTAAACCCTTACGAAATTAAATTAGGAGGTACTTACGTTGCTAAATTGGTTAAAAACGAAGAAGATTTAGCACGTACAGCTTACGATTTAGAAACAAAACAACAAACTATTGCGTCTCCAGGCGATGCACAACCTGATTTTTATTCTACCTCCTACTCGCCTAGTCTATTGGTAAATAGAATTCCTGAAATTGCAGAAGACCAAAAACAAATACTTATTAAAGAGCTTAAAGCGAAAGGATATTAATGCACGTTTTTTATGTTCAAGGTGGAGGATTAGGCCATTTAACACGTATTGATAAACTTATAAAAACACTAAATATCCAAAAGGACAGTGTAAAAATCATTACACCTTCAGTATTTACGTCGTATTTTAAAACCTATCAATTTGTAACATTATCTTGGAAAGTTACTCCAAGTGAATGGACCAAACAGATTAGTCAAGTTATTGCAACAACTCCAATAACTACCTTTTATATCGATACCTTTCCTTTTGGACTAAAAGGAGAATTAGAAGCTATTTATAGCACTTTCCCTAATCTAAACTACGTTTATGTGTCTAGAATTTTAAAATGGGAAACCTATTTACAAGTAGCTTCAGTACAATTGCCAATTGCTTTTACAAAGTCTATTCTTTTAGAAAACTTATACGATACTCATTTACAATGGATTATCGCAAACTCTAAAGCCTGTTTGGAGTTAACTCTTAAAACAGAAGACTTTACTCCTATTCCATTTTTAAAAACACCTTATGTAATGGTTGTGCATTCTGGCGGAATTGCAGATGTTTTAAAGATTTGTAAACAAGCGATTAACGAAAACAGTTCAGATTTAAACCTTAGTATTGTTGTGTTTACACAAGTTGACATTACTATTGAAGCAGAAAAGGTATTAGTTTATACTGAAGCATTTCCTGTAAATCAATATTACCAACACGCTCAAAAAATTTATACAGCTGCAGGTTTTAATAGCATCCAAGAGTTAAAATCGTATAAAGGTAAGCATGTTGCTATTCCTTTAGAAAAGCTTTACGACGATCAGTTTTTTAGAGTATCAAAACTCTAATTAATTATAAATTTAGATCTTGTTTTGTCAGGTTGAGCGCAGTCGAAACCTTTTTATTAATTGAAAATCCTTCAGTATTTATAACAAAAAAAGTCTTGTAAGATTATTAAAACCTTACAAAACTAAAATCTCCTATTAGTTGAGAAGCTAGTCTAATGTCAGGTTGAGCGCAGTCGAAACCTTATGATTCTAATAAAAACCATTTGTATTTTCAACAAAAAAACCTGTCAAGTATAAATACCTAACAGGCTTTGAATAAAATTGTATATTTCAAAACGTTTAAAAGATTTATGGTCTTCCTTTTAATCTCACTTCAATCTTTTTTTTCTTTGCAGTTAAACGCTTCATGATATCCATAAGGTCTGCATCTTTAGTTTTTTTATACACTTCGTTTAAAGCCAAAATAAGTCGCTTCGCCTTTCTAGAGGCTACTACTCTGTCGCTTGTAGACATATTACTCATTTTTTCTTGCTCAAACGCTAGTGCTTCATTTATTAATTCCATAGTGTTTCATTTTATAATGCATAAATATACTTAAACAACATTTGGTAATGGTACGTTAACTATTGATAAAACAAATTTTACTATCGAGCTTAATTATAAATAGACCTCATAAGCAAATTTAGTCACTTTTATTTATTCTAAAATAGTTGTTTCTAAAAAAAGAGCCACAATTAATTTGTAGCTCTTTCTTCAATTAAAAAGTAGAAAAACTCTACATCTTATTTCCGTAAATATCTAATTCAATAACTGGTTTACCTAGTTTTTTAACTTCAGCAAATTGTGTGGCTTTATCACCAACAACTACGTAAATCATGTCTTCTTCATTTAAATAAGTAGAAATGGTAGCCTTATAATCATCTAAACTCATATTTATGAGTTCGTTTTGATTATCGACTAAAAACGTTTCAGGTTTATCGTATTTACTCATTTCTCTAAGAATACCAAGCTTTGCGCCTAAACTCTCGTAGGCTCTTGTATTTCCTTTAAGTATTTTATTTTTAGTGAGTTCCACTTCTTCTTTGCCAAAACTAGAACTATAATTATTAAGCATGTCTTTAATAATATCTAACGATTTTAGCGTAGCATTAGCTCTAACACTCGTTCTTACAGTAAAAGGTGCGACTTGTTGTGTAGATGAAATCCCAGAATAAGCACCATAAGTATAGCCTTTTCCAATTCTTAAGGTTTGGAATAAGCGTCCGCTAGATCCACCTCCTAAAATCTCGTTAGCAAACTCCAACTTATTTGCTTGCTTATCGTTGGCAGATAATGCTAGTTTACCAATATATAACACAGATTGTTTAGCGTTTGGAACATCTATAAAATAAAGGGTTCCTGCTTTGTTATTAGTGGCATCTACAGTGAGTTCTGGTAGAGCTACACTATTAGTATTCCAATCGTTTAAAGTGCTTAACGCATTTTTAGTTTCGCTTTTGGTTAATGCTCCTGCAATATGAAATTTAGCGTCCTTTGGACTCAAATTTTTGTAATAGGCTTTTAAATCGTCTAAAGTGATGTTTTTTGTAGTTTCTAAAGTTCCAGCTCCTGGTAGTCCAAATCTATGAGTATCTCCATAAACTAACTTGTTAAATGCCATTGATGCAATAGAATTCGGGTTGGCCTCACGACCTTTTAAACTGGTTTCTAATGCCTGTTTTAGTCGGTTAAATTCCTTCTCATCCCAACGTGGTTCTAAAATAATTTCTTTAACTAAGGCAATGGTATCCTCAAAATTTTTAGCCAAACAAGAGCCTGTGATATGAAAATCTTCGCTAGCACTATACATATTAATAGAAGCACCAAGTAAACCAATAGCTTCCTCTAAATCTGCTGGTGTTTTAGTAGCTGTTCCTTGCATCATTATATCCGAAAATAAACGAGATAATCCTTCTTTTCCTTTTGGATCTAATAATTGACCACCAGGAATGGTAATATCGAATTGTACAAGAGGCACTTCATTATTTTCTATACCATATAATGCCAAGCCATTGCTGAGTTCTCCAGTCCAAATTTCTGGTGATTTAAACAAAGGTAATTCTCCAAAATCAGGTTCGCTTCTTTCAAATTTACTAGGTGTTTTTTCGTAAACAGCCTCATCGCCTTGGCTTACTTCTTCATTAGCCACATTTTGCTTTACCTCTTCTTTCCAAACGCTCGCTTCATTAGAGTCTGCAACAGCTAACTCTAATTGGCCTTTAGGGACAACGCTTGTCATCACATAATTTTTGTCTTTAATATATGTGTTGTAAACACGCATCACATCTTCTGCAGTTACAGCATTGGTAAGTTTTGCTGTTTGGGTAATATAACCAGCATCACCTTTAAACTCATTGTCCTGTACCAATTGAAACGCTTTATTTAAGACTGTACTTACACCTTGGTATAAATTGGTTTCTAGTTCTGCTTTTATACGCTTTAAATCGTCGGTATTTACGCCATTGGTTTCAAAACGTTGTAAGCCTTCATCAATACTAGCTTTAACTTTATCTAAGTCTGTTGCAGCATTGGCTCGCACTCTAAACACAAATTCGCCAGCTAATTCACTGCCAGATTGATACGTACTAACGTTTGGTGCAAGTTTTTGCTCTTCTACAATAACTTGGTATAATGGCGATTTTTTACTTCCGCTTAATAATTGTCCTAAAATTTCTAGTGCGTAACCATCTTTATGATATTCTTCAACAGTTGGAATAACCATGCGTAATTCTGGTAGTTTCGCAAAATCATCTTCAAAATATAACGCTTTTGTTTCGGTAAGCGTTACTGGCTTCGGATTCATTTTTTCAACTTCTGGTCCACTTGGTATTTCGCCAAACCACTGCTCCACTAATCGTTTAGTTTCTGCAATATCAATATCTCCTGCAATAACTAAGGACGCATTACTCGCTCCATAATATTTTTTATAAAAGGCTTTTACATCATCTATAGTAGCCGCTTGTAAATCTGGTAAAGCACCAATAACAGTCCAACTGTAAGGATGTCCTTCTGGATATAGGTTTTTTCTAATAATCTCATCTGTGTAACCATAAGCAGCATTATCAACACGTTGACGTTTTTCGTTTTTTACCACTTGCTTTTCACGTTCTAAAGCAGCTTCGGTTACCGTATTTAACATGTATCCAAAACGATCGGAATCAATCCACAAAATCTTTTCAAAAGCATCTTTAGGAACTACTTCGTAATAGACTGTTCCATCACTCCAAGTTCCTCCATTACGACTTCCTCCCCATTCTGGGATCATTTTTCTGTTAGCTCCAACAGGCACGTTTTCAGAATCGTTAAAACTCATGTGCTCAAAAAAGTGCGCAAAGCCAGTTTTTCCTGGCTCTTCTCTATTAGAACCAACATGCATCATTGTGGCAACTGCAACTATTGGGTCACTATGGTCTTGATGAAGGATAACCTCTAAACCATTATCTAAAGTAAATTTTTCGTAATCGATTTTAAATTCTTTTTCTGTTTCTGAGGATTTATTGGCATTAGAATCTCCACAAGCAACTAGAAATAAAGTACTTAATAAAATGACAAATTGTAATCTTTTCATAATTGAATTTTATTGAATTGTTGCCTAAAGATACTTATAATTATTTTTCTCATAATTTTATATTAAAGCATTTTTTAAAAACCGAATTGTTACGTATCTTTAAATGAAACTTAAATACTAAACTTATGGATATAAACTTTGAATATCACGACGTAAAATCTAGTGAAAAACTAGAAACGTACACAGCCGAAAAACTGCAAAAATTATTTAATAAATACGAATTTATTGTACGTGCAGATGTGTTTTTTAAAGTAGAAAATACAGGAGACGATAAAACAGGAATGATAACAGGAATACGACTTAGTGCTCCTGGACCTCGTTTATTTGCTGAAGATAGCAAGGAAACATTCCATAAAAGTGTATCGGAAGCTGTTATACAGTTAGAACGACAACTCTCTAAGCGTAAAGCTAAAATGCGAACACACTAAAAGCATATAAAATACATTTTGAATACAAAAAGCAACTTTAATTTAAAGTTGCTTTTTTATGTTTTACCCAGAAAATGCTTTTATAAACTATAGTGTTTTTACTATAAAGTAATTTGCTTCATTTTAATATGTAAAGCGGTTTCAATTTTCTCTTTATCTGCATATTCATTGCCTAAAATTAAAGCAATAGATTCTCCTTTTTTTCCAGCTCTAGCAGTACGTCCACTTCTATGTGTGTAATATTCTAAATGTTCTGGTAATTGGTAATGGATTACAAATGCTAAATCGTTAACATCTATTCCACGAGCAGAAACATCTGTAGAGACTAAAAGTTGTAATTTTTCATTTTTAAACGCTCGCATTACTTTTTCGCGCTCTTTTTGTTGCATGTCGCCTTCTAAAGCTGCTACATTATAGCCTTCTTGCTGTAATTGATGTGTTAATGCTTGTGCGCCTGCTTTTGTTCTGCAAAACACAATACCACGTTGTTTCCCTTTTTCGTCTAAAATATTTACCAAATCATTCACTTTGTTATGAAGCGTAGTTTCTACAAAAAAGTGAGCGATATTAGTATTTAAAATACTGTTTTTGTTCATTTCTAAACGCACAGCACTATCAGAAATATAACGCTTTACAATAGTATTTAAATCTTGAGACATGGTAGCACTAAACAGCCAGGTTTTGGTTGTTTTTTTAGTATCTTTTAGTATGGTGGTTAAGTCGGTTTTAAAACCCATACTTAGCATCTCGTCAGCTTCATCCATAACTAAGGTATTAATAGAGGATAAATCGATGACATTTCGGTTCATTAAATCGACTAAACGTCCTGGTGTTGCAACAATAACATGTGTTGTACGCGCTAAATTACTCAATTGAATGTCAATTTTTTCGCCTCCATAAACGGCTTCTACAAAAATCTTTGCCTCGTTATATTTAGTGAACTTAAAGAGTTGTTTTTTTATTTGCTGAACCAGTTCGCGTGTTGGCGATAAGATTAACGCTTGTACTTCGTTTTTTTTAGGATCTATTTTGTGCAATAAAGGTAAACCATAAGCAGCAGTTTTACCTGTTCCTGTTTGCGCTAACCCAATAAAATCTGTGCCAGAAGATAAAAGAATTGGAATGCTTTGCTGCTGAATTTCAGTAGGTTTAACAATGTTTAATTCTTTTAAAGCTTTAACATAGTTTTTGTGTATTCCTAGTTCTGAAAAATTGCTCATTGTAATTAGTTTTGTCTGGTCGAGCGCAGTCGAGACCTAATTTGTAATTTTTAAATATGTCTCGCTACACTGCGTTAAGTGAGACGTTGAAATAGGATTTAATTATTTGGCATTAGTCTTCTGGTGGAAACCCGTTGATATCTTCAAAAATAGCATCGAAATTAGCACGTAAATAGGCATTTAGCTTCTTACGATAATCGTCCTTTAGCCATTGCATAAAATTATAAGTGCTTTTACTAATACATTTAGAATAACGGTCTAATCTGTAATCAATATCATCTCCTAAAAGCTTTGCCAATGCTAAGGCATCCCAAAGATCCTCACTGTTTTCAGTACAAATTCTTGCGTGTTGCTCAATGGAGCGTTCTAACACCACTTTAGAGGATTCTCCATTTCTAATAGAATCGATGTAGGTTTTCTTAATATCGAAATAGACATCTTCAGATTTGGCAAATTCTGCACGAACATCGTCAGGCATTTCATATCTAAAATTATTTTCAATGTCTTCGTCATTCATTAAACCATCCAAGTAAAAGTTTGGTGATCTAAAAATTTTGTGCCAATCTAAATCGCTTCCCCAAGGTCCAAATCTGTGTAAATTGTTTCCTAAATCAATAACAGTAAAAGTCGATTTATTGTTTAGAATACGCGATCCACGACCAATCATTTGGTAGTATAACGTTAAGGATTTTGTTGCTCTATTTAAAATTATAGCTTCAACAGTAGGCTCATCAAAACCAGTTGTTAAAATACTTACCGAAGTTAATATAGCGTCTGGTGTTTCTTTAAACCATTTTAATATGGCTTTACGTTCCTTTTTAGTATTATTATTATCTAAGTGAGCTACAGGATAACCGGCTCTCCTAAACGTATCGTAAACATGTAAAGAGGTATTAATACCATTGTTAAAAATTAAGGTCTTTTTACCTTTACAACGCTCCTCGTAAGCCTGTGTAAGCTTAGAAAGCATGTCGCTATTGGTATATAAATCTTCGGAAGATTTTACAGTATAATCACCATTAGCACCAACAACTAAAGAGGTTAAACCTACGTTGTAAGAATAGACTTCTGCTTTTGCTAAAAATTCATTTTCTATAAGCGATTCAATAGTTTCGCCAACAATAAGCTCGTTGTAGTTATCCTTCATTGGTAACTTTAAATTAGAACTTAATGGTGTTGCAGTAACGCCTAAAATAAAGGATTTTTCAAAAAACTTAAATAATTTGGTAAATGAGTTGTAATGCGCTTCATCAATAATAACTAAACCAATATCTGAGATATCTAGCTTGTCGTCATTTAAACGGTTATTAAGCGTTTCTACCATGGCCACAAAACACTTGTATTGGTCTTGGTCGTCCAAATTAGCCTTACTGCTAATCACTTTGTTAGTCACACCAAATTCAGTAAGCATTCCAGAAGTTTGTTTGCAAAGCTCAATACGATGCGTCATTACGAGCACACGTTTGTTGTGGTGTTTTAGGTATTGACGTACAATTTCTGAGAAAATTACTGTTTTCCCTCCTCCTGTTGGAAGCTGGTAAAGTAAGTGATAATCTTCTGGAGCATCTTCAAAACATTTAAAAATCTTATTAATTGCAACTTTTTGGTAGCTATACAGATTTTTTCCTTCTTTACGTTCTTCTAATTCTAAAGTAGTTACAGACATTAATTGTATTGAATTTTTAAGGTTTTTTTTCAATTTAGCGATGTGCAAAAATACAACGAATTGTAAGGTTTAAAAGAATAAACACTAAATTTTTTTTAAATGTGTATTTTTGGGAGCTCTTATGCATACTAAAACAGACGATTTCCAAGCACAATTTAGTGGGTTTTTCAACACGCCTCACTTGTTTAATGCGCCTATTTTTGGGTTAATTCCGTTTTTAGACACTTGTAAAATTACACCACAATATAATTCTGGATTTGTAAAAAATTTGCGCTTAGGACAACGTGTAGAGCGTTTTGTAGCTGAAGAATTAGCGCATTGCAATCACATTAGGATTTTAAAAGAGAACATCCAGATTCAAGAATATAAAAGAACTCTTGGCGAACTCGATTGTTTATTGCTTAAAGACAACAAACCTATCCATTTAGAAATTCAGTTTAAGTATTATTTATATGATGAAAACTTAGGCGAAACAGAAATTGACCATTGTATTGGACCAATGCGACGCGATACGTTAAATGAAAAGCTAAATAAACTTAAAACAAAACAGTTTCCACTACTCTACGCTAAACAAACACAACCACTACTTGAAGCTTTACAATTTAATGCGGAAGATTTTGAGCAGCGTATTTATTTTAAAGCGCAAATTTTCCTGCCTTTTGGTAAAACTATTAGTTTAAAAACCCTTAATCCTGATTGTATTTATGGGTTTTACTTTAACTATAACGACTTGCCTAAATTTAAAGACTGTAAGTTTTACAAGCCTAAAAAAGTAGATTGGTTATTAGATTTAGACACCAATGTCAATTGGCTAACCTACAAAGAGATTAAACCACAACTTACTGTTTTTGAAGCTGAAAAGTATTCGCCTTTATTATGGTTAAAATTCCCAAATGGCGAAATGACTAAGTGTTTTGTGGTGGCTTGGTAGTTTTGTTTTGTAAGAAACAACTCTTAATCTATTTAAAATTATTTATCTTAGTTTAATGACTTCAAACACAATTCAATTTTTGAAAAAATTCATTTTAAAAACTGTTATATTATTATTCATTCTAATATCCACTTTTAGTTTTGCACAAATTAAAACTACCTATTTTGTGGATGATGTAAAGCATAAAGAGATCGTTACATTAAACTTTTGTGTTTCTGATTCTGCTCAAGTTACAGATGTTAAAATTGTTGACAATAAAACTACCTACCAAAATAAGGCTAACACACAAGAAATCATAAGTTACCTCGAAAGCATAGAGTTTCATGCTGAAAGTACATTAAAAAATAAATGCCACAATATTACATTCGAATTTATAAACAAAAAATATACATTGGCAGACGCTTATGAAAAAGATGTAAACAAATGCAAAGCTTTTAAAACAGGTAACTTTAGATATCAGGATATTAGATTTAAAGACACTAAAATAAAACGAGGAAAACGATTTCAAAACGAAAAAAACACAAAGCGAGACAAGAAAAATCCGTTTAAAGAAAAGTATGAAATTAGTTGGCCTTCTCCATGCGAATACGAATTAAAGTATATAAAAGTTAGTAATAAAAACAAAGAATATTTAATAGGAGAATCTATTAAAGTGAAAATTATTGCACTAACAGGTAATGGTTATGTTTACAAAGCAACGCTTTTGGACCAACCAGAAACTATTGGTGTAATTGTATTTGATAAAAAATAACAACACCATTAACTTCGTTAATAACTCCTAACAAAACCCTTTCCATTAGACTACAAAAACACTTATTTTGCAGAACTAAATAATACTATTTAAGTGAAGGTCTGTATTGCCGAAAAACCGAGTGTAGCTAGAGAAATTGCTTCTGTTTTAGGAGCCAACACCAAGCGTGATGGTTACTACGAAGGCAATGGATATGCAGTAACTTATACTTTTGGACACCTTTGCACGCTTAAAGAACCAAACGATTATAAACCACATTGGAAAAGTTGGGATTTAAATAATTTACCAATGCTTCCTGAGAAATTTGAAACTAAAGTCACTAAAGATTCTGGGATTCAAAAACAATTCAACATTGTAAAAAGCTTATTCGATAAAGCAGATCTGGTTATAAATTGTGGTGATGCAGGAACAGAAGGAGAGCTTATACAACGTTGGGTTTTAGACCAAGCCAATTATAAAGGCGAAGTACAACGTTTATGGATTTCATCGTTAACAACCGAAGCTATAAAGGAAGGCTTTCAGAAATTACAATCCTCAAAAAAATACGATAACCTCTATTATGCAGGATTTTCGCGTGCCATTGGAGATTGGTTATTAGGTATGAATGCCACACGATTATACACAGTAAAACATGGTGGTTACAAACAGGTACTTTCTGTTGGACGTGTACAAACACCAACATTAGCAATGGTTGTAAACCGTTGGAAGGATATCGAAAACTTTAAACCACAACCCTATTGGGAATTACAAACCTTGTATCGCGATACGCTTTTTAGTTACGAAGAAGGACGATTTACTAAGGTTGAAGAAGGCGAAGTATTAGCCAATAAAGTTAAAGAACACGATTTTGAAATTGTATCGACTACCAAAAAAAACGGAAACGAATACGCGCCAAAACTCTTTGATTTAACAGGTTTGCAAGTCTATTGCAATACAAGATTTGGGTTTTCGGCAGACGAAACGCTTAAAATTGTTCAGAAATTATACGAGCAAAAAGTGGTTACTTATCCAAGAGTAGATACTACGTTTTTACCAAACGATATTTACCCTAAAGTGGCTGGAATACTTAAAAATCTAACTAATTATACGACCTTAACACAACCACTTTTAGGTAAAAAAATTAAAAAGTCTAAAAAAGTATTTGACGATGCTAAAGTAACCGATCACCACGCGATAATACCAACAGGAGTTCAAATAAATTTGCAATACAATCAGCAACAAGTGTACGACAGTATAACACGTCGTTTTATTGCTGTTTTTTACGACGATTGTAAAGTATCTAACACTACAGTTATTGGCAAGGCAGCAGATGTAAAGTTTAAAACTACAGGAAAAGAAATTATAAGTAAAGGCTGGAAAATAGTTTTTGAAACACCAAACGATAAAACTAAAGAGCCAGGTTTGTTACCAAGTTTTGTAAAAGGCGAAAAAGGTCCTCACGAACCTAGTTTTTTAGAGAAACAAACCAAACCACCAAACCAATTTACCGAAGCCTCACTCCTACGTGCTATGGAAACTGCTGGCAAGCAAGTGGACGATGATGAATTGCGTGATTTAATGAAAGAAAATGGCATTGGCAGACCATCTACACGAGCAAATATTATTGAAACGCTGTTTAGGCGTAAGTACATAAAACGTAATAAAAAACAGGTGTTGCCAACTGTTACAGGTATTCAGTTAATAGACACCATACAAAATGAGTTGTTAAAGTCTGCCGAACTCACAGGACGTTGGGAAAAACAATTAAAAGATATTGAAAAAGGCGAATATAGTGCTGGAGCATTCATAAAAAACATGAAGCTATTGGTCGATAAGTTGGTGTATGAAGTCCGCTCAGAAAAAACGGTTGCTAAAATCTCCTACACTAATAATAAAACCAATTCTAAAAATAACAAAGCCTCAAAAAAAGCGACGACAAGCAAAGCTATTGTTGGATATACCTGTCCAAAATGTAAAAACGGACAGTTTTTAAAAGGCAAAACAGCCTTTGGGTGTTCTAATTACGGAAAAACTTGTGATGTGCTGTTGCCGTTTAGTTTTGCTGAAAAGAAGATTTCTAAAAACCAATATTTGCGTTTGTTAGATAAAGGCTCAACAGTTAATTTAAAAGGCTTTAAAATTGAAGGAAAACAGCTTGAAGGCTTACTTCGTTTTGACGATAATTTTAAACTGAAACTAGAGCCAAAACAAAATGGAGCTACTAAACCGAAAAATACATCTGAGCAAAACACTTGTCCAAAATGCAAAAAAGGCACTATAATTAAAGGAAAAACAGCTTATGGTTGTAGTGACTATAAAGCAGGCTGCGATTTTAGATTTAGTTACGATTTGATTAGAGAAAAAGCAAAAGGACAACAACTAACAAAGCAATTGGTGTTCGATATTTTACGAGGAAAGTAAGAGATAATAAAGTGGTTCTCGATACATTTTGCTTAAGCTACATTTATGTATCTTCAATCAAAAAGTATTTTGATTTCAATAATCTCGCAACACACTCAAACTGACGATTAGCTTCTCATTTCGACATAATGTTATAACGTCACTTCGAGTGATTCCGAAGCATGAGGAATTGTATCGAGAAGCAAAAACTGAATAATTTATGTTTCTAGTATAATTAGAAAACTAAAAACAGCATAAAACGAACTCTATTTTTTTGGAAACAAAAACACATCAGCATTACAAAATTTTTAAGCCTTATGGGATGCTTAGTCAATTCGCTACTAATTCCTCTCAACAAAAGAACAAACGTTTTTTAGGCGAATTAGGAGCGTTTCCAAAAAATATAATGCCAATTGGAAGATTAGACGAAAAAAGCGAAGGCTTATTATTACTAACCACAAGCGGAAAATTGAGTAATGCCATAAATAGTGGTGCAATAGAAAAGGAATATTATGCCTTAGTCGATGGTAATATTTCTGAAGCGCAATTAACCCAATTACAGCAAGGTGTTGAGATTGGATTTGATGGCAAAAAATACCAAACAAAACCTTGTAAAGCCTATAAATTAAGTGCAGTACCTAATTTGCCAGTGCGTTCTAAAAAAATAAGAGACGCACGTCATGGTCCAACGTCTTGGGTGTCGATTACTTTAACCGAAGGTAAATTTAGACAAGTAAGAAAAATGACAAGTGCTGTTGGTTGTCCTACTCTACGTCTGGTTCGTGTGAGAATAGGTTCAATTTATTTAGATAATATGCAAACTGGTGCTGTGTTAAAGCTTAATACTACGTGTTTTGAAACATTTAATTTTTAACAATACTTTTAATAGTATTTCAATTTTAATTAAATTAAACGCTATAGCTTTGCCAAATAATTTTTAAAATTATGAAAGAAAAAATTGCTTGCTTTTTTAGCGATTATTTAATCGATTTAGGTGCTTCAGAAGTTGTAGCAAAATACCTAAACATGTTGATATTGCTTATTATTACAGCAATCTTACTTTTTATTATCGATACCATTACACGAAAAATATTGCGTGCCTTTTCTGCTCGAATTGCAACCACTACAAAATCGGCTTTCGATGATTTATTAATTACCAACAAAGTGCCTCGCAATGTGGCACATATTATTCCTTTAATAATAGCTTTAAAAGCTGTACCATTAATTTTTATTGATTTCTCATACATAGAAACACCATTAATTAAAATATTGCAAGTTTGTTTTATCGTATTAGCCTTATGGATTGTAAGGAGTGTTTTGCATACGTTAGAAGATTATTTTAAAACGCTACCTCGTTTACGCGATAAGCCTATAGATAGCTACATACAAGTCTTTATGATTTTTGCGTGGATAACAGGAATTTTCCTTGCAATAGCAGTGTTTAGTTCGGTTTCTATCTGGAAATTTATCACAGGTTTTGGAGCAGCATCTGCAATCGTTCTACTCATTTTTAAAGATACTATACTTGGTTTTGTGGCAAGTATCCAAGTCTCTATAAACGATATGGTTAGGATTGGAGATTGGATTACGTTCGATAAATATGGAGCAGATGGAGACGTTACCGAAATTAATTTAGCAACGGTTAAAGTGCAAAATTTCGATAATACAATTACAACTATTCCAACGTATGCATTGATTTCCGATTCATTTAAAAACTGGAGAGGAATGACGAATTCTGATGGTAGAAGAATAAAGAGGCACTTAATGATAAAGCAAGATTCCATTAAATACCTTACTCCAGAGGATATTGCCAAGCTTAAAAAAGTACAATTACTAAGTGCTTATCTCATCACTATGGACGATAAAATTACGCGCTATAATACAGACAATAATATTGATAAATCGGTATTACTTAATGGTAGAAACTTAACCAATATTGGAGTGTTTAGAAAATACATCCAAACCTATTTAGAAAATCACTCTGCAATAAATAAGGACATGCTTTTAATGGCGAGACAGTTACAGCCAACTACTGAAGGGATTCCATTAGAAATTTATGCCTTTAGTAAAGACAAACGTTGGGAAAATTATGAGTATGTAATGTCCGATTTATTCGATCATTTTTTAGCTGCAATACCCTATTTTGATTTAGAAATATTTGAGTTACCTAACTCAGGCAGCTTTAAAGGCATTTTAAAATAACAGAATTAAAGTTTAGACATACAAAAAACGCTCAATTAATAAATTGAGCGTTTTTTAGTATAAATAACTTAAGTTATATTATATTTTCTTTACACGAACAGCGTTTAAGCCTTTCATGCCTTTTTCTAGTTCAAATTGTACTTTGTCGTTTTCGGTGATTTCATCGATTAAACCACTAACGTGACAAAAGTATTTTTCCTGGTCTTCTGCATCAATAATAAATCCGAAACCTTTAGAGGAATCGTAAAAAGATACTTTACCTTGTCTTATTGGGTCTGGTTCTGGCATATCTTCTTTTTTAGGCACGCCTAAAACAATATTATCTGCTTTTACCTTCACTTTGTCCTCTGGATCTGGTGGAGTATCTACTAAGTTACCATTGAAATCTACGTATGCAAACTGAATTCCAGAAGTTCCATTCTCCTCTTTTTCAGCTTTACGCGCTTCCATTTTTTTACGTTTGTCTTCACGTTTTTTTAAACGCTTTTTTTCTTTTTCACTTTTGTTAAATGTCTGTTGAGACTTAGCCATTCTTTACTTTTAAATGTTTATTGAATTATTAATATAATATGTTTTACGATAAAACACAATATTATTTGCCTAAGGTAGTAAATAATTTTGAAAACTACTCTACAATTATTATTCCTTGTTTATTATAATAGTAGCTTTTACACCTGTTGCGAGATTCCAAACGTTAGTTGAAATTACATTTCCTTCCTCATCCAAAACCTTAAATTCTGCAGTATTTGGTCCTGCAAGACCTTGATTTAATGCTTGGAAATCTATTTTATTAAATCCAGGTTGCAACTTAAGTCTTAAGCCGTTATAGGATTGTTGTAGCAACACATTTGGAACAATTATGTCGTCGTTTACAAACACGCGTATGCGATCTCCATCAGGATATTCGTGATCTCTATACACTATATTTACGCTACTTACTTTTGTAGTCACTTCTCCAAAATGCAAATTCGTAGAGCTTCCGTTATTACGCTCTTCTGTTTTTTCGCTAGTTTGTAAATTACGTTTTAATTGCTCTTTGTATAATTCTGCTGGATTCCTAAAATTATTGTCTTCAATCATAGAGAATTCTCTCTTTGGTTGCTCTGGTAAATTAGGTTTTACAGTTTGCGGTTTATTATCTGCGACAGCAATTGGTGTTTCTGTAGCTATAACCTCTGGATCTTCTTTTATATCATCTGTTTCTTCCGCAGGAATCACAAACGATTTATTTTCACTATCTAACTGTGCAACAGCTTGAAGCGAGCTTAAACATAAAAGAATGAGTAAAAGGTTTGTTTTCATTAGTATAAATTATATCACAAAATAATCAATAATCATACCTAAGACTATACTTTTTGTGAAAAGTTTAATATTTAGACGTTTTTAGTCGAATAAATTTTGATTTACTAACACATAATTCACAATATACTTTTATTATGGTATTGTTTTTGAGACTGTTAAATAAATCTTAAAACTTTTTATTATGAAACATTCAAGACGCTCAGTACCAGAAATAAATTCTGGTTCAATGGCAGACATTGCCTTTTTATTGCTTATTTTCTTTTTAGTGAGTACCACAATATCAATGGATGCAGGAATACAACGAAAATTACCAGCTCCATGTCCTCCAAATGTGGATTGTACAGATAAAACAAATCAGCGTAACGTATTAAGTATTTATGCTAATGCTAACAATCAATTATTAATTAACAATGAAGTTATTAAAATTGAAGAGTTAAAAAACACTGTAAAATTGTTTTTAGACAATAACGGAGATGCAACTTGCGACTATTGCAATGGAATGAAATTAGAGAACGCTTCAGAAAACCCTAAAAAAGCTGTGATTTCTTTAATTAATGATAAATCGACTTCTTATAGTTTCTATATTCAAATTCAGGATGAAATTACAGCTGCTTATTATGAGTTACGCGCAGAGTATGCTAAAAATGTGCTTAAAAAAGCACCAAATTCGCTTACTAAAGATGAGATTAATCTATTAAAAGAAAAATATCCATTATTGCTTTCGGAAGCTGAATTAAAATAAAATACTTTCGCTTTTAAAACGACGTCAAATAGAATTAAACGCATTTAGTTTGACGTCGTTTTCTAATACGCCATCAACTCTAGTAATTCGCCTTCAAACTTATCACGCGATAAATACTGGTCTTCTAGTTGATTAATAAAAGGAATTGGTGTGTCTAAACTCGCTACACGCTTTACAGGAGCGTCTAATTCTTCAAAACATTCTTCCATAATTAATGCCGAAATATCACTGGCTATTCCTCCAAAAAGAGAGTCTTCTTGTAAAATGATAGCCTTGCCTGTTTTTTTAACCGAAGCATAAATAGTCTCTGTATCTAATGGCTGAAGCGATCGTAAATCAATAACATCTGCTTTAATATTTGGATGTTTGTCTAAAGTATTTAAAGCCCAATGCACAGCTGCTCCATAAGCGATAATTGTAACCTCATTGCCTTCTTTAAGCAGTGCAGCTTTACCAAAAGGAATAGTATAATAATCGGTTGGAACGTCTTGTCTAATGCTTCTGTATAAGGCTTTATGCTCAAAAAACAATACTGGATTTGGATCGTTAATTGCAGTGGCTAATAAGCCTTTTGCATCTTTAGGAAATGCAGGATACACTACTTTTAAACCTGGTGTTTTTGTAAACCAAGCCTCGTTAGTTTGGCTATGGAAAGGTCCTGCAGCAACTCCTGCTCCACAAGGCATACGCAATACTACATCTGCATTTTGATTCCATCTGTAATGTGCTTTTGCTAGATAATTAACCACTGGATTAAAACCAGAAGTTACAAAATCACTAAATTGTAATTCAACAACACTTTTTATTCCTGCAATGGATAATCCCATTCCTGTTTCTATAATAGCAGACTCACATATTGGTGTGTTACGTACTCTCTCTTTTCCAAATTGTTCTACAAATCCATCTGTGATTTTAAAAACACCTCCATATTCTGCAACATCTTGTCCCATAATTACAAGGTCGTTGTGGCGTTCCATAGATTGTTTTAAACCTTGTGAAATAGCGTCGATAAGTCGTAACTCTTCAGTAGAGTTGTTTTCTTCAAAATGCTCGTAATCAAATTGTTGATATACATCATTTAACTCATTACTTATACTTGAAGTAATTGGTGGTTCTGCTCCAGCTTCATCTAAAGCAGTATCAATTTCAGCTTTAATTTCTGTTATAAACTTTTCGTTTTCTTCTTCGGTAAGCATCCCTTCTTCAATTAAATAATTATAATAATTAGAAATAGGGTCTTTGAGTTCCCAAGCATCCATAAGGTCTTGAGGCACGTATTTAGTTCCGCTAGCTTCTTCATGACCACGCATTCTAAACGTTTTAAATTCAATTAAAACAGGACGTGGATTTTCTCTAATGCTTTTAGTGATTTTTGAGATTTTTGTATAGACTTCAATAATATTATTGCCATCAATAATATGAGATTCCATGCCATAACCTTTAGCTCTATCTGCCAAATGCTCGCAATTATATTGTTCTGATGTTGGTGTAGATAAACCATAGCCATTATTTTCTATGCAAAATAAAACAGGAAGTTGCCATACCGATGCTACGTTTAGCGCTTCGTGAATATCGCCTTCGCTAGTTCCTCCTTCTCCAGTAAACACAGCTGTTACATGGTTTTTATTTTTTAATTTACTTGCTAAAGCAATCCCATCTGCCACACCAAATTGTGGACCTAAATGCGAAATCATACCTACAATATTATACTCTTGCGTTCCAAAATGGAAACTACGATCGCGACCTTTAGTAAAACCACTCGCTTTTCCCTGCCATTGGCAAAACAGCCTAAATAATGGGATTTCTCTAGTGGTAAATACACCTAAATTTCTATGCATTGGTAATATATATTCTTCCTTTTGCATAGCCATAGTTACACCAACTGAAATGGCTTCTTGTCCAATACCAGAAAACCATTTAGATATTTTACCTTGGCGTAAAAGAATAAGCATTTTCTCCTCTATTAATCGAGGTTTAAGCATATTATAATACAGAGCTTTGAGCTCTGTAGTACTAAGTTTTGAAGTCTTATAAGTGAACATATTTTTTACTGTAGTGGTTGTCATAAAAAAAGCTTTGTCAAATATAGTATAATTGACCAAATACCTTAAATGTTAATCAAAAATATTAATTATACTTTTTGTTAGGTTTTCTTTACATTTGTAGGTACGACTATTAAAATTATTAAAATGAATAGAATACCTAGTGTAAATTTAGAAGATTTTCTTTCTGGAAATGCGGAGAGAAAACAAAAATTTGTTGACGAAATTGGTAAAGCTTATGAAGATATAGGTTTTGTAGCCTTAAAAGGTCATTTTTTAAACGATGAATTAGTAGATAAACTCTATGCAGAAATAAAGAACTTTTTTAGTTTACCTGTTGAAACAAAACGTAAGTATGAAATTCCAGGAATTGGAGGACAACGTGGTTATATTTCTTTTGGAAAAGAAAGTGCAAAAGGTAAAAAAGAAGGCGATTTAAAAGAGTTTTGGCATTTTGGTCAATATGTAGATGCAGACTCTAAATACAAAGACGAATATCCTGATAACGTAACTGTTGAAGAGTTGCCAGCATTTAACGAAGTAGGAAAACAAGCTTATCGCAAATTAGAAGAAACTGCAAAGCACGTTTTGCGTGCATTAGCCATACATTTAGGTATTGAAGAAACGTATTTTGATAATTACATCCATAACGGAAATTCTATTTTAAGACCAATACATTATCCTCCAATTACACAAGAACCAGATAATGCAGTACGAGCAGCAGCACATGGTGATATTAACTTAATCACACTGTTAATGGGAGCTCAAGGACGCGGTTTACAAGTACAAAACCATAAAGGCGAATGGATTGATGCAATTGCAGAGCCAGACGAGTTAATGATTAATGTTGGAGATATGCTCTCTAGACACACTAATAATAAGCTTAAATCTACTATACACAGAGTTATCAATCCACCAAGAGAGCTTTGGGGAACCTCGCGTTACTCTATACCATTTTTTATGCATCCTGTTAGTGATATGAAATTAGATGTTTTAGAAGGCTGTATAGACAAAGAAAACCCTAAACAATTTGATGATATTACTGCTGGAGAATTTTTAAATGAGCGTTTAATTGAGCTTGGTTTAAAGAAATAAAAATCACTTAAATAGACCGAATTTAGCTGTTTTATGAACCATAACATATTAAAAAGAATAGATTTAGAGCGTTTTAATAACAGTATTGGACTTGATATGGGTTTAGAAATTGTAAATCTAGCCAAACGAAGAGACCAAAAAATAGCTGTTAAAATAGAACGATTAAATCACACCATTTTTCTTTTTGTAGATGATGATTTACCAGCCGATAAACACATTTGGTTAAACAGAAAAGCTAATGTTGCTAAACATTTTGAAGAAAGTTCCTTAAGTGTAAAAAACGATTTATCTAAAGGAAATATGTCTTTAGAAAAAACGTTTGCACTTAACAAAAAGAAGTATTTAGCTAAAGGAGGTGCAATACCACTATTTGTAAACAATGCAGGAATGATAGCAATAATAACTGTTTCTGGATTGCAAGATGAAGAAGATCATGGACTAATTATTGACGCATTAAATAAAAAGTATATTGAAAATTAAACAATGGATTTAAAAGACCAGCTAAAAAACTTATTCCCAGAACATGAGGAAAAAGAAATTGAAATAACTGAAGAAGACAAAGGACTTTGGCTGCAAGACGATCCTATTATTTGTAAGTACGAAAAACGTAAAGGCAAACCAATTACCATTTTAGAAGGCTATACAGGAGCTACAAAAGACTTTAAAATGTTGGCGAAAGAAATTAAGCAAATGCTTAGTGTTGGTGGAAGTTTTAAAGACGATAAAATTATAATTCAAGGTGATTATAGAGATCGTATAATGAGTTTTTTAAAAGATAAGGGTTTTAAAGTAAAGCGCGTTGGAGGGTAATGATAGCTAAACCACTACATATAACAAATGGAACAAGTTTAACAGAATATCTTATTAAGTTAGATATTACTACAATAGATTCTATTTTAACTTGGCAAGAAACCTTGTGCGTTGGACCAACTACAGAAGAAATTGCATCCAAAGAATTTATTAAATTGCGTAAAGCGTTTTTTAAATCGTTTTATAATATTTCATTAAGTACCAAGGAAATTACAAGCGACTTAAAAATGCTTGATAAAATTGACGATTTTACCGAAATTGTCTTGTGGTTCGAATACGATCTTTTTTGCCATATAAATATGGTCGCTGTAATAAGTCTGCTTGCTCAAAAAGGCATACACCTTCCACTCTACTTAGTGTGTAGTGGACGTGTAGAAGGAGAAAAAGGTTTAAAAGCCTTAGGCGAATTAAACCCAAAACAATTAGATAATCACTACAAAAGTAAAGTCCGATTGTCACTCGATGACATTTCATTTGCCAATAAAATTTGGCGTATTTACTGTGGTGACGATCATAATTTATTAATGCCTTTAATAGTCAGATCTTCATCATTTAAATATATGAGTAACTGTCTAAAAGCACATATTAAAAGGTTTCCAGATGCAAGAAGTGGGATTAGCACCTTAGAGTATAACATATTAAAATTAATAAAAGATAACACCATTACCTCTAGACGCCATTTAACAGGCTATGCCTTGCATTATCAAGGTTATTATGGTTATGGTGATTTACAGCTAGAACGTGTTATAGATGTTATGTCTCTTTTTTATGATGAAACAGAAGACCAACTTATATTAAACCGAAAAGGTCATTTGGCTTTAGAACATCAACACAATTACCAAAAAGAAATGAATAACACCATAGTTTATGGAGGTGTTAGTTCCTTAAATTTTAAATTCGATAAAGAACAGAATAAACTCATTAAAAATTTATAAATGCCAATACAAGAATCGGAATTAATTTTAAATCCAGATGGTAGCGTTTACCACTTAAATTTAAAACCAGAACACCTTGCAGATACTATTATAACTGTAGGTGATCCAGATCGTGTAGCAAGTGTTACCAAACATTTTGACACCATAGAGTTTAAAACTCACAAACGCGAATTCCATACACAAACAGGTGTTTACAAAGGAAAACGTATAACTGTAATATCTACAGGAATTGGAACCGATAATATAGATATTGTTTTTAATGAATTGGATGCGCTTGTAAACATTAATTTAAACACGCGAGAAATAAAGAAAGAGTTAACAAGCCTTACTATTGTTAGAATTGGAACATCTGGATCGATACAAAAAGAGATTCCTATAGATTCGATTTTAATAAGTGAATTTGCTGCAGGTTTTGATAGTTTATTGCACTTTTATAATAGTGAGCACATTCAGCATAAAGACATCTCTAAAGCATTAATAGAACAAACCAATTGGTATAAAGCAAAATCCGATCCTTATGTAGTGTCTTGCGACTCAGATTTGCTTGAAAAATTAAGTTCTGCAAAAACAGTAAAAGGGTTTACAGCTACAAACGTTGGTTTTTATGGACCACAAGGTCGTGTACTGCGATTACCAATCCAAGATAGCCAACTCAACGATAAACTTGCTAACTTTAATTATAAAGGAAGAGCTATTACCAATTTAGAAATGGAAACAGCTGGTATATATGGCATTTCAAAGCTTTTAGGACATAAAGCCTTATCAATGAATGCTATAATTGCTAATCGTGCAACAGGAGAATTTAGTGCAAATCCTAAGCAAATAGTAAACGAACTTATAGAATACACATTAAACAAACTAATACAATAAATTTGAAACAAATTAATATTGGAGGTGTTCCAGAACATTTTAATCTCGCTTGGTATTTAGGCCTTAAAGATGGCGAATACAAAGACAAAGGCATTAATTTACGTTGGAAAGACTATTTTGGTGGCTCTGGCGAAATGAGTAAAGCGCTACGTTCTGGTGATATAGACATGGCAGTAATTTTAACCGAAGGCATTATTAAAGATATTATTGCTGGTAACAAAAGTAAAATTGTACAAATTTTTGTAAAAACCCCTTTAATTTGGGGAATTCACGTGGCTCAAGGATCTCTATATGATACTGTTGACGATTTAAAAGGCACAAAAGCAGCAATTAGTCGTTATGGCTCTGGATCGCATTTAATGGCTTATGTAAACGCTAAAAATAACGGTTGGGATTTAGAAAACGAACTGGATTTTGAAGTCATTAAAAATTTAGAAGGCGCAATAAAAGGTCTAACCGAAGGTCGTGGCGATTATTTTATGTGGGAAAAATTTACCACCAAACCACTAGTAGATAATGGTACTTTTAGACGTATTGGGAATTGCCCAAGTCCTTGGCCTTGTTTTGTAATTGCAGTTCGCGAAGAGTTTTTAGAAAGTAACAGAGACGATGTTAAAACAATTTTAGATATTGTAAACACTACAACCAGCGAGTTTAAAGACATCCCAAGTATAGATAAAATGATTGCTAACCGTTATGAGCAAGAGCTAGAAGATGTACAAGAATGGCTAAGTCTTACAGAATGGTCGCAGGAGAATATAGACGAAAAAACGATAGATAAAGTCCAAAATCAACTCTTAGCTTTAGATATTATTCCTAAAAAAGTAAAGTATTCCGATTTAGTTGAAAACCTATAATTTACTAACGCAACCCTTCCTATTATTTAGCATCTAGTAATAAATTAAGTTTATGAAAATTTTATCTTCAGTAGTCGTTTTAGGTGTTTCATTATGTGCTGGTTTGTGCTGTAGAGAGCCTAATGATGACTATCCAGAAACACTTCGTATAGAGAATAATACCATTATTTCAATTGAAGATAATTTAACAACATTCAGTTTAAATGAAACGGTAGTTATTGAAACGTCTATTGATATCGAACAAACTACAGTCAACAACGCTCCAATTATACTATTAGATTACGATTATGGTGAAATTAACCAATCCCATTATAGCACATCACTTTCACTATATAAAGTAACTGATTTTGGAACCACAGTAAAAATCCCATTGCTAATTGAAAATATTGAAGTCATAGAAGGTGATGTTATACTAAATAATGACAATGGCACTCAAGATATTACAATTTTAAGCCAGTTTAATGGCACAGAGTATAGAAGTAAAATAGGATTTAAACTTTTAGAAACTGGCAGCTATTTTATTGGAGCCTCTTATAATTATAGTAACACTGGTTATTGTTATTTAAATGGAGGAGATTACAATATTAGTTATATAGAAATTAAATCTAAAATTATTGGTTCTAACGACGATGGAAATTACCAATTTATAGTCAATTAAAAATTCACCAATTAATTGGTAATAAACCGTTTTGTTCTAGAATAATATTTGTTTTACTAAAGTGTTTGTTCCCAAACCAATAGCCTCTATTAGCGCTTAATGGCGAAGGATGACCAGAAGTTAAAATATGATGTTTTGTACTATCAATTAGTTTTGCTTTCTTTTTTGCAAATCCGCCCCAAAGTAAAAAAACAACATTATTTTGCTGCTCACTAATTAGTTTAATTACAGCATCTGTAAAGGTTTCCCAGCCTTTTTTTTGGTGACTTCCAGGCTCGTGTGCTCTAACAGTAAGCGTTACATTTAGTAAAAACACACCTTGTGTTGCCCAACGCTCCAAATTACCACTTTTTGGATATGGAGTTCCTAAATCGGTTTCAATCTCTTTAAAAATATTAATTAACGATGGTGGATGTTTAATACCATCGTTTACACTAAAGCATAATCCGTTGGCTTGGTTGTAATTATGGTAAGGGTCCTGACCAATAATTACAACCTTTACAGCTTCTAAATCACAATGTTCAAAAGCACTAAAAATCTCTTTTCCTGGTGGAAAACAAGTGTATTTTTGATATTCTTCTTTTATAAAGTTACTTAACTCTATAAAGTAAGAAAGTTTAAATTCTTTAGTTAAATGTGCATTCCAGCTTTGGTTAATGTTTACTTGCATAGATTAATTATGAGATCAAAATAGCTTCTTTTTACGACTATTAGATTTAACAACATTCAAAAACAGAAACCACTTTATTATCACTTTTAGAATAGCCATAATAGGTACTATTCTCGTTTCCTAATTTTAATTTATAAAGCGGAAGCTTCTGATTTTTAACTTCTAAAAACGGCTTATTGGATTTCAAATCGTTTTCCGAATACGGCAAAACAGCAGTAAAATCTGTAGTTTCAGTATTAAAAAACACCTCTGGACTTAGCTGTAAAAATAAATTAGATTTTATATGTTCAATAACTTCATTATCAGTAAACATATCTGTCGTAGCGTAGCCTGATACAAGAGCAATAGTTTTAAAACGTTGGGTATGTATGACTTTACCTTCGCTATTTTTTATTGTAAATACAGTTTCTGTATCGTTAATATTTCCTTTGGGTAAGATAAACATAAACTCATCTTTAGACTCTAAACTTGAAAAATTATAAAAATTAGCCACTTCATAGTCTTCTTTAAGTGTGACGTTAGAGGTATCATAATACTCTAAATTCTCACCACGTTCGCGTGCTAATTCTTCTTCATTTACAATATCTTTACTTTCAACAGGTGGTTTTGTTGGTGCATTATTTTTATCGTTTTTACAACTAACGATTCCTAGAATTAAAAAAGCGGCTATTATGATGTTTTTCATGCTGTTATGTTTTCTTCAAAAATAAAAATAGTTCATTCAAATTTATTGAATTGCATCATAAAATAATATTAAAGTTAGTAATTCATTAAATGTTTCAATGGTCAATAAATTAATAGGTATTTTTGTGTGTTATTGAGCTTATTGACAATCAATTTTTATGAAAAACATCAAATTTCCATCTGCACAAACCATATTATTAATAATTGCAGCTTTAGTCACACTATTAACATGGTTAATTCCAGCAGGTAAATATGATACTTTAATATATAATAGAGCTGAAAATGCTTTTTTACAAACCACAACAACAGGAACTATAAACCTGCCAGCAACACAGGAAACTCTACAAAAACTGAGTATTAAAATTCCTATTGAAAAATTCACATCCGAAGCCATTTACAAACCCATTAACATCCCAAATACTTACAAGCAATTAGACGCTAAACCACAAAGTTTTTTCGATTTTATAAAATCACCAATTAAAGGGATTATTGAAGCGTCAGATATTATTTTTCTAGTGCTTTTTATTGGTGGACTTATTGGTATTATTAATAGTACAGGTGCTTTTGATGCAGGAATTGCGTGGTTGGCTGATGCCTTAAAGGGTAAAGAATTTATACTTATTATTTTAGTTACAGGTTTAGTTGCTGCTGGAGGCACAACCTTTGGTCTGGCCGAAGAAACCATTGCCTTCTTCCCTATTCTAATTCCAGTGTTTTTAGCTGCAAAATACGATGCTATGGTTGGTGTAGCTTGTATTTTTATTGGTTCGTCCATTGGTTGTATGTTTTCTACAATCAATCCGTTTTCTACAATTATAGCCTCAGATGCTGCAGGAATTGATTGGACTACAGGATTATGGACACGCTTAATACTGCTTCTTTTAGCAATTACAATAAGCATCCTATATATTTTACGCTATGCAAAACGTGTAAAAAATGATCCTTCATCCTCTATAATTTACAATCAGCAACTACAAATTGAAGCCTTATTTACAAACCAGACTACCAAAACTGTAGTATTTACAACACGTTTACGCTTGGCGCTTTTAGTCTTTGCATTGTGTTTTGTAGTTATGATTGTTGGTGTGTCTGGTTTTGGTTGGTGGTTTGAAGAAATGACTGCGACCTTTTTTGTTGGAGCTATCCTTATTGGTGTTATTGTTAAAATGAAGGAAATGAATTTTGTCGATACCTTCACTAAAGGTGCTGGCGATTTATTAGGCGTTGCACTAATTATAGGTATTGCAAGAGGTGTTTCGGTAATAATGACCGAAGGTTTAATAAGCGACACCATGTTATATTATGCCAGTAATTTAACCGAAGGTATGAACAAAGGCGTTTTCGCTAACGCTTTGTTTTTTATTTATGGTGGATTGTCTTTTTTTATACCAAGTAGTTCTGGTATGGCTGTACTCACCATGCCAATACTTTCGCCTTTGGCAGACACTGTAAATGTTGGTAGAGAATTAGTTGTAAATACCTATTTATTTGGAATGGGTTTATTTTATCTTATTAATCCAACGGGTTTAATTTTAGCGTCTTTAGCTGTTGTAAAAGTTGGGTTTAACAAATGGCTAAAGTTTATTATGCCTTTGTTTATTATTCTTATGATGTTTACTATGATTGCTTTGAGTGTTTTGGCGTATTTTTAAGTTTACTACAGAATTGTAAGTACAGTGAAAAGCACTTTATATTAGAATTAATGGCTAATCTTGTAGATTGATGAAATTTTATCTCTATTCCATTATCTTGTTTATCTAACTAAACACACTTAATATATCCTAATAATAACAATCCTCTAAAACGAGCAAATTCAAGAAAAATCATTAAATTAAATCAGCATTCACTATCTTTAGATTATAGGAGCAAAAGAATTAAAAGATAAAATTCAAGATTATCTAGACAAAGCAGACGAACGTGTTCTTAAAATTGTCTATAGTGTTCTTGAAAATTATTATAATGAGGATACTGTAGCTTATAATGCAGATGGCTCACCAATGTCTAGAAAAGAATACACATCTTCTTTAGAAACCTCTAAAAAGCAATATGTAAATGAAGACTATACCAGTGTTGAGGATTTAGAAAAGGAAGGTTTTTAATTAAAAACACCATTAATAAAGTAGTTTGGACGCGTTTGGCAAAACTAGCTCTTATTGATATCTTAGATTACCGTTATTAAAATATTCCTACAGCAAGACGTATTATAAAACAAGATATTTTAAATACTTCAAAGCAAATTGTTTTTGCTAATCAATATCAAAAAGATGAAATTCTTCCGTAATTTAATAAAATTACAGTTAGAGATTATAAATTACTTTATATAGTGGATAATAAAACTGCTGTAATTCTCAACGTTGTTTGTACAAATGCTGGTTCTTAACTAAATTGTATTAATTCTTCGTTCCTAATCCGTAACTTTGTTCGTCTAAGAAAAAGAACAATTTTTAAGAAATTTCCGTTTTCAGGAAAATAAGCATGATTAACATTCACAAAAAAACATTACAAGATTTAGAGTTTGCAACCGTTTTAGAGCAAGTTAGCGAGTTGTGTGTTACCAATTTAGGACATGCAAAAGCGTTAACTATAGAGCCTTATAAAGACAAAGAAACCTTAAACAAAGCATTGCAATTAACTAACGAATATGTGTCTTCGTTTGAGAATGATAACCGCATTCCCAATCATGGTTTCGATACTATTGCCAAAGAATTACAATTACTAAGAATTGAGAATACCTTTTTAGAAACCCACAGTTTAAAAAAAATAGTATCCATTTCTCTTACGGTTAATGAGCTACTTAAGTTTTTTAAAAAATTTGAAACCTATTATCCTAGCTTACATCAATACGCTTCGCCTATTGAACACACCACAATAATCATTGAAAAAATAGATAGCATCATCGATCGGTTTAACGATGTCAAAGACGATGCCTCTGCTCTACTCTATGAAATAAGACAAACCATTAACAAGTTAAAAGGCAAAATAAACTCCAGTTTTGCAAGTGCTTTAACTCGTTATCACGACTTAGATTATTTAGACGATATTAGAGAATCTGTTGTAGAAAACAAACGCGTACTCGCTGTAAAAGCCATGTACAGACGTAAAGTAAAAGGTGCAATAATGGGAGGAAGTAAAACAGGAAGTATTGTTTATATTGAGCCTGAAACCACTTTGCAACACACACGTGAGCTTAATAATTTAGAATATGAAGAAGGCGAAGAGGTCGTTCGTATTTTAAAAGAAGTCACCAATTTTATACGTCCATTTTTATCACTTTTAGAACAATATCAAGACTTTTTAATCCATATAGATGTGATTTCTGCTAAAGCAAAATATGGACGTTCTATGAACGCTATTTTACCAGAAATTACTGACCAACGCGAGTTAATTTTACGCGATGCTTACCATCCTTTACTCTACTTAACTAATTTAGAAAAGAAGGAAAAAACGTTTCCACAAACCATAGAACTTAAAGAAGACAGCAGGATTATTGTAATTTCTGGACCAAATGCTGGCGGAAAAAGTATTACACTTAAAACCGTTGGTTTACTGCAAGTCATGCTACAAAGTGGTTTTTTAATTCCTGTTCACGAACGTAGTAAAGTGTTTTTGTTTGATCGTATCGTGAGCGATATTGGAGACAACCAATCTATAGAAAACCATTTAAGTACCTATAGTTATCGATTAAAACAAATGAATTATTTTTTAAAAAAAATAAACAAAAACACATTGTTTTTAATCGATGAATTTGGTACAGGTTCTGATCCTGAACTTGGAGGCGCTTTAGCCGAAACGTTTTTAGAAGAATTTTATGCACGTAAAGCCTTCGGAATAATAACAACACATTACGCTAATCTTAAAATGTTAGCAAGCGAAAAGGACGATATGCTGAATGCAAATATGATGTTCGATGAGCGCACGCTAGAACCAATGTATAAGTTAGCAATGGGACAAGCAGGAAGCTCCTTTACGTTTGAAGTCGCTCAGAAAAACGGCATTCCATACAGTTTAATTAACAGAGCTAAAAAGAAAATAGAGCGCTCTAAAGTGCGTTTTGATGCCACTATTGCTAAACTTCAAAAAGAACGTGCAAAGCTTGAAAAAACAGGACAATCCTTAAAACAAAATGAACAGAAAAAGCAATCGGAAGCCGATAAACTAGAGGAAATAAATGGAAAAATTCAGAAGAAACTAGAAAGCTATCAAGAACTATATGATAGTAATCAGCGTTTAATTTATTTAGGTCAAAAAGTCAATGATGTTGCCGAAAAATATTTCGAGAATAATAGAAAGCGTGAGTTAATGGCAGAATTATTCAAATTAGTACAAATTGAAAATTCTAAACGTAAAAAGGTGTCTGCTAAGCAAAAAAAGGCAGTTAAAGCGAAAGAGCAACAGGTTAAAAAAGAAGCCGAAAAGAAGGTTGAAGTCATTAGAAAAAAGAAGAAAATCGCTAAAGAAAAAGCAAAACCTGTAGAAAAACCAAAACCTATTTTAAAACCTGGAGATCGTGTGCGAATGCACGATGGTAGAGCTGTTGGAAGTATAGATAGTATAGAAAAAGGCAAAGCAAATGTAAACTATGGTATGTTTACTACTAATGTGAATGTGGATTTATTGGAGTTGGTTGAGGCTGTTAAGAGGAAGTGATTAGTATTCAGTCGCAGTCTCAGTCGCAGTCTCAGTCGCAGTTTTCAGTTGCTCGTCATCTATAAAATTTAAAAACCCTAAAAAAATTTTTAGCACATGTCATTGCGAGGACGAAGGACGTGGCAATCTTTTAAATTTTAATTCACAGTATTTAGTCACACGTCACTTCGAGTGATTTTTGAAATTATCGAAAGTAAAATGTATTTTACTTGAAGATACCTAAGCGAAGCTTAAAAAAATTGTATCGAGAAGCTAATATACTTATCTCTTTATAAAATTTAAAAACCCTAAAAAAATTTTAAACACATGTCATTGCGAGGACGAATTACAGTTGCACTCACACGTCACTTCGAGTGATTTTTGAAGCATGAAAAAATTGTATCGAGAAGCCATTGTTAATGTGCAATTATCAATTAACAGTTATCAATAAATAAACGCACTCAAATTTACGAGCTGAAAAAACAAATTTTAATTCACAGTATTCAGTCACACGTCACATCGATTGCTTCCGAAGATTGAGGAATCGTATCGAAAAGCTCTAAAACTCATCATAACGTATATAATAATTTAGTTTCTGTTTAGCATTCTATATTGTATTTTTGTAAAGTGATAAAACAACTCCCAAAACATAAAAAATTAATACTATTCGATGGTGTGTGCAACCTTTGTAATAGTTCTGTTTTATATGTTATTAAGCGAGATAAAAAGGATGTTTTTCGTTTTGCACCTCTTCAAAGTGAGGTTGGACAAGCTATTATTAATCATTTTAATATAGATACTTCCGATACCGATTCTATTTTATTGTATTCTGAAGAAGGTGGTTTATCTAAAAAATCTTCAGCTGCATTAAAAATAGCCAAGCATTTAGGGTTTCCTACAAATGTATTGTGGTTGTTTTTAATTGTGCCTCCATTTATTAGAAATTGGGTTTATGATTACGTTGCCAAAAACCGTTATAAATGGTATGGTAAAAAAGAGCAATGCATGATACCTACTCCAGAATTAAAATCAAAATTTTTAGGATAATTAATGCGTATAATTACTAAACGTGTAGATTAGCAAAGTTTGCTAGCTGCTTTCTTTTTTATGTAATATACTTTTGCCTGACGTTTTTTTGCTAAATACTCTGTACTAAATTCTTGTAAAGAGTTAAATCTAAACGTTACAGTTTTTTTAGATAATACAGGAACAACAATAACCTCAGTTGTAACAGTAGGTGTTTTAACGGCTTCCACTTCAATTGTTTCTTTAGCTAAAACAACATCAGCAGCAGTTTGTTGCTGTGCAGATGCAAAAGTGAAACTAAAAATGAATAAAAAAGCTAAAAAGCGCATGTGTTATAATTAATGTTACAGCTAATCTATAACAACACGTCTGTAGCACATAATTTTTTCGTTAAAGCACAAAAAATACTCTTTAAACATACGTAAAGCCTACAAACATCGACAAAACGCACTTACTAAGTCGTACGACTAGTTCACTCGATGAAATGCACGTTTCACTCAAAACAAGTTAATTTAAACGTATAAATAAGGTAGTTTAGAGAAATAGATGGTTGATTAATTTATAGACTCTTTAAACAAGACATTATTTTATGCCTAACTTCAGTAAGCTAGGAACGACATAAAATTTTAAAGCAACAATGTCTAACCTGCTTTAAATATTTAAAAACTTTAAATAGATGACTTCTTGTTTTGAGAGTCTTTTATTTAAGGCTACTTAATATAAAATCAAAATCCTTATTGGTATTATCATTATTAATGTAAGCATCTGTAATATACTTTGGTTGTTTAGCAATACCAATACTTTGCATGTGCTCTATCTTATCTAAATACTCTAAAGTTACTTTTCCTGTAAGCAACGGATTTAAATTATTGCCAGCTTTGGCAAAATCGTAAACCTTTTTTAAGCCTGTTAAATACAAGTGGTCTTTTGTGAAACCTCCTCCTCTATGCACGCGTAATGTTATAGAGTATGCAGTATCTCTATTGAGTTTGTATTGATTAAACAACAAATCGAAAGTAGCCGAAAAATCGTAACCTTTAGCCAAACTATCTGATGCAATTACACGATAAGCCAATTCTTTTAAACGCGTAATAGTTAAACAACCAGACATATACTCAGAATATACAGCCAAACCTTCTTGTGTTTCTACGTTATTTGGAAAACCATTTGAAAATAATTTTAAAGGTTGATCCAATCCATTAAATGTAGTCACCATGTGTACTCCAATTTCATGATTGGCAAGCACTTGTAATTGGTTTTTACTAAACTTATGATTCTTTTTTAGCAGAAGCGTTTGTGTATTATTCAATACCATTGCAGCTGCCGAAATGTTAGTTGATTTTTTAATGTTATACTTAAAATCATAACGTTTAGAAAACTCTTCGAAATAACTAATAGCTTCATCTGCTGTATATAACGGAAGCATATCCTCTTCAAAATTACGATCGTCAAAACGTAAAATAAACTTTGCGTTTTCTATATCTCGTTCTGTAGGTGTTCCAAAACTACGTAAACTATTATAATAAAATTTACGTCCAGTATTTATAGTCTCAATACACTCAATTAAACCAGAATATTCATAAATAACCTCTTTGTATAATTCTCTAACCACATCATCTTTAATACGTTCCAGACGTTGTGAAAAAAATAATCTATGCAATTTAAACCCATTAAATCTTATTTTAGGATACTTAAATTGCGGCTCGTAATTGTATTTAGAAGAAAAAAATAGCTTCTTCTCGCTCTCTATATTTAAAGGATTTATGTAATTTAAAAGTTCTATTTTTTTTACCAAACGGTTAAGATTGGAATCTATGTCTATTAAATTTGGAAACTGCTCAGTAATTCTATCAGTAATTCTATCTGTCATCTTTCTTTTTATGTGTATTGTAAAAATCGTTTGCATGGTTTATCAAACGTTGTTTTAATTGTTGCTCTACAGCAGCTACAACTTCAGGATACATAATGTACTCATATTCATCGCAATAGACTTTGGCGATTTCGGTTGCTAATACTAAAGTGTTTTTAAAATTATTAGTAATAAATTTTAAAAAATACCCATTACCTTTAAAAGTGTCGTTTATTTTAGAAGTTGATTGTATTCCGTTAGGTAATTGTAGTTCTCCTAAGCTTTTGCTCCAACTTTCAATATGTGATTTAAACCGTTTTTGATCCACGTTACTGGTGCCTAAGTTCCAAGTAGGCACTTCTCTATCCCAACGTTTCCAATTATAACTATGCATGTCGTAAACTATACACACACCAAATTTTTCTTCAATTTTAGCAATTAAAGCATTAACCACTTTGTAAAAAGCGTTGTGTTTAGCTAGTGATTTTTCTTTTTGTGCAGTTGGTAAAGGGGTTTTCCAAAGTTGTTTTCCCCAAGCATCTGTATAAATAGCAGTTTCAGGATCACGATTTAAGTCGTACTCAAAACGAGAGTCCATACCAGCAATAACTATAGGATGCGAATGCACCATTTGTTTTGTTTCTGGATCTTCCTCATACCAACGTTCGTATTCTGTATGCAAGCAGTTGTCCCATAGCTCTTTTCTAAATTGATGTCCATCGTGTACTGCGCCACAAACATAATGCACATAGCTATCAATTTTCAATGTAAAAGAATAATCGCTAGATACAGCATAAAAAGTTTCTTCTGCATCTATCTTAGAAATTATTTGTTGGATAGATAGTTTTTGCATTATTGTTCTTTTAAAATTTTACGCAAAAACATTAATGTAGCTTCTTCCATTGTATCTGCTTCACCATCTGCATAAAGTAATAATTTTATATCTGCAAAAAGTTCGGCATAATCATCCCTAAAATAGTCGTGAGTATTTACTCCTTCAATTATCTTTTGGATGCATTGGTAATCGTTATCTTTTTCAAAAACCTCGTGAATTTCGGCATAAGTTTCTCTATCTACTTTAGATAAAATAAACTCTTTTTCCTCACTAGTTTCATGCAAATCTGCATTAGCAATATATAAAAGTATATAAGCAACTAATTCTTGTTTAGTCCAATTTTTTGGTGTTTCCATTGTTTGTGTTGTTAAGCTTCCGTATTCTGTCCATGAACCATCATAAACAGCAGTATTTTTATAATCTGCAAGTGTTGCTGCCAAGTCTAAAATACTAGCAGTTATTCCTGATCCACAGGTAAAAATCAACTGTTTACCTGTTGTAGCAAATTTACTAAATATGTCTTGTAATTCAGCTTTAGATTTAAGTTTTCCGTTATTTAAAACACTTTCAAAAGGTAAATTTTTAGAATTTGGTATGGTTCCGTTTCGCAAACCTACTCTTGGTTCTGGCACTTCGCTATTAAAACGTGCTTTGGATCTAGCATCAATAATTACGTAATCCTTATGTTGTGAGTGTGTTTCTAAAGCTTCAAAATAAGTAATTTTATTATTATTTAGTTTCGCCTTAAAATTTCCCTTTTTAATTTTAGGTTTAGTGCTAATTGTCTTTGTTTCAGTTATAAAACCTTGTGCTATCCATTCTGGCAAACCTCCATTTAAAACCGAAACTTGTGTATGACCAAACGTTTTTAATAACCAATATGCTCGTGGACTTGAGTACATTCCTTTATCGTCGTAAATAATAATATAACTATTAGAGTTTATACCTAGTTGTTGTGCTTCAAGAGTAAATTGTTCAGCAGAAGGAATAGTGTTTGGAAATCTAGCATTGGTATCGCTAAACGTATGTTTTATATCGAAAAATTGAGCCTTGGGAATCTGTACATTAGTTTTAACGGAAGCGGTTTCGGTAACCTTTGGCATACTAGCATCTAGTATAATGAGTTGCTCATTTCCCAAATTATTATAGAGCCATTTTGCTGAAACTATAGCGTTAAAATCTTTCATTTAAATATAACTAAGCCTCTTCTACCGTTTTACGTAAACGCGAGCGTCTATCGAAAGCCTGTAGTTTATCTATAACTTTACTTTCTAAAAAGTCAATTACTTTTTCCTGAATTTTAGTTTTATTTTTATATACTTTATTCATGTATGTAATTCCGCCAGGAGACATTACGTTTACTTCAACCAATTTACCTCCAATAACGTCTATTCCAACAAAATACAGTCCATCTTTTACTAGTTTAGGACCAATTTGTTTGCATAACGCTTTTTCTGCTTTTGTAAGTGTGTGTTTTGCAATACTTCCACCAGCAGAGACGTTTGATCTATGATCTTCTGAACCTGGAATACGCTTCATAGCACCAACAGGTTCGCCATTAAGCAATAAAATTCGAACATCGCCTTGATCTGCACCTTCTATATAATCTTGAAGAATAACATAGTTAGAAACACCATCTCCACTATTTATGTAAAAATCTAACAACGAATTAATATTATTCATCGCAGATTTTTCTATAAGAATTACTCCAGAGCCACCAAAACCATTTAGTGGTTTAATAATCATTTTATCGGACTTAGACTCTTTAATTTGTTGCACTAAATAGTCTTTATTTTTAGACACATGCGTATTTGGTATAATATTACTATGTGCATCACCAAATGCTGCTGTATAAAGCTTATTGTTGGCTTCTCGCATGCCTTGAAGCGAATTAATAATAAACACATCGTCTTTAACCGAATCTAAAAAATTAAGCATTATAGGATCTAAAGGAGGGTTTGCTCTAAAAAATATAGCATCAAAACCAGCTAGTGGCAACATCTCTTCTCTTATTTCTGCTTTATTATAAAACGCTTTTAACGATGCAGGAACCTTTTCCATTTTACCAATAACTGTACAAAACGCATTGGTAACACTATCTCTAATGGTAAGATTTGCAGGAGTACACATGGCAACACCATGGCCTCTTTTAGCACATTCTTTCATTAAGGCTAAACTGGTATCATTTTCAGCATCTATATCTTTCCAAGGATACATTATAAAGCAAACATTCATAATAATTTATTTTGGTTAATGAATTAAAGTTAAAGATTTAATTGCAGTTAGTAAAATTTTTTAGGAATCTAAATCAAAGGTTTCTGTTGGATTGTTTTGGTTTTTGTAATCAAGCATATTTTCACCATCTGCAATAATTGAGCAAACTGTTGCGTCTCCTGTAACATTAACTACTGTTCTAAACATATCTAAAATTCTATCTACAGGAAAAATTATGGCTATCCAAGCAGGATTTAGTCCAACCGAATCCAATACAATAATTAACATTACTAATCCTGCGCTTGGTACTGCAGCACTACCAATTGAGGCTAATGTAGCTGTTAAAACAACAGTTAATTGTTGTGCAATGGTTAAATCTATCATGTGCATTTGTGCTAAAAATATAACAGCAACAGCTTGGTATAAACTGGTTCCATCCATATTTACAGTGGCTCCAATAGGCAACACAAAACTGGTAATTTTTTTATTTACGCCTAAGTTTTGTTCCACACACTCCATAGTTACAGGTAATGTTGCAGCACTACTAGAGGTCGAAAATGCTAAAGTTTGTGCAGGACCAATAGATTTAAAAAACCCTGAATACGGTATTTTTTTAACAAACGCTTTTAGTATTAAAGGATAAATAACAAAAATCATAGCTAATAATCCAATAAGTACTGTTAACGAGTACCAACTTAAGCCTTTAAAAATCTCAACAACTTTACCTATATCATCTCCTGCCATTTTACTTACAACTCCAGCTAGTAAAGCAAAAACAAAAAATGGAGCAGCTTGCATTACAATATCTACCATTTTAAGAAACACCTCGTTAATACCATCTACAAGTTTTAAAACGGGTTGTGCTTTATCTGAAGCTATAAAGAGTAAACAAACTCCAAAAAATACTGCAAAAAAGATAATTTGAAGCATTAAGCCATTATTAGATAATGAATAGAAAAAATTATCTGGTACAATATCTATTAACGGTTGTAGTGGTGTTGTTTCTTTACGCTTTTTAGCATTTTCTAACTTATCTGAAACAGAAATCGCTTTTAATTCGCTTTTGTTTAATTCTGAAATTTTTTGAGCACGTTCTAAATACTTTGGGTCTTTTAAAAAATTCTGACCATCCTTTATCTCATAGCCTTGTGAATCTGCCCAAATTTCGTAGCTTATTCTATTATCAATTCGGCTTTCTTCATCAATTAATTTTCCAGGTTTTATTGTGTTTACCAATAATAAACCAAATGAAATCGCCAGAATTGTGGTTAGTAAATATATACCCAATGTTTTTCCACCCATTCGTCCTAAGCTAGAAGGGTCTCCAATATTTGCCACACCAGAAATAATAGAAAACAAAACTAGTGGTACTGCTATAAGTTTTAATAAGTTGATGAAGATTTTACCAAAAGGATCAATCCAATTAATGGTAAACTCGCTCCAACCCATTGAGCTGGACAATAAAGCCCAAATAATACCAAGTACCATTCCTATAATAATCTTCCAATGTAATGCTAGTTTTTTCATATCTATTTCTCGAGAAAGCGAGAGTCTTTATTTATGTTTTCTGGTTAAAGGAAATTTGTTAATATATTTTATTTAATAAATAAAAATCGGCTAAAACTAAAGCAGCCATTGCTTCTACAATAGGTACAGCTCTAGGAACCACACAAGGATCGTGACGTCCTTTACCTTGCATTTCTACTATTTCGCCTTCATTAGTTATCGTTTGCTGTTTTTGCATAATGGTTGCAACAGGTTTAAAAGCAACACGAAAATAAATATCCATTCCGTTACTTATTCCACCTTGTATGCCACCAGAAAGGTTGGTTTTAGTAGTTCCGTCTGCGTTAAACAAATCGTTATGCTCACTACCTTTCATTTTTGCACCGCAAAACCCGCTTCCATACTCAAAGCCTTTTACAGCATTAATACTTAGCATGGCTTTACCAAGTTCGGCATGTAGTTTATCGAAAACAGGCTCGCCTAAGCCAATTGGTACATTTTGCAGCACGCATGTTATGGTGCCTCCTATAGTATCGCCTTGTTTTTTTATGTCTTGTATTTTAGTAATCATTTTTTCTGCGGAAGCAGTATCTGGACAACGCACAATATTACTTTCTGTTTTTGAAAAATCGAGGTCTTGATATGGCTTGTCAATAAATATATCTCCAACCGAAGATGTAAATGCATTAATCTTAACCTCTTTTAATACCTGTTTAGCCAATGCTCCTGCTACTACTCTACAAGCTGTTTCCCTTGCAGAGCTTCTGCCTCCTCCTCTATAATCTCTGTGACCATATTTTTGATCGTAAGTATAATCGGCATGGCTTGGTCTGTAACTGTCTTTAATGTGAGAATAGTCCTTAGATTTTTGATTAGCGTTGGCAATAGTAAATCCAATAGGAGTTCCTGTGGTTTTGCCTTCAAAAATACCAGAAAAAAATTGTACAGTATCTGGCTCTTTACGCTGCGTTACTATTTTAGATTGTCCTGGTTTTCGTCTGTCCATTTCATTTTGAATGGCTTCAAAATCAACAACTAAACCTGGAGGACAACCCTCTATTATGCCTCCAATAGCAACACCATGAGACTCACCAAAAGTGGTTAAATTAAATAATTTTCCGAAGGAATTTCCTGCCATAAACTAATGCTAATTGTTTTAAAAAATATAATTGTACGCTAATGTATATTTTATAATAGAGAAATGAAAATTCATCTTTAGTTATTCTTTATAATTTTATTAGATTTGAAAAAAAATATAAAATATGAAAATTTTTACAAATATTTGTCTTTCATTTTTGGCATTAACTTGTTTTGCTTGCGGAAGTGATGATGATGGTACAACTCCACAACCACCACAAGAATCGGCTACAGGAATATATTTTCCTTCTGCTTTAAACGATTTATGGATATATAATGTGGAAAGTACAGATGAAAATAATACTGATAATAATTTTTCTGAAACAGATGTAATTACTGTAAGTTCTGAAACGGATAATAGTTTTGAGTTGCAGGCTAACAATGGCACTTCGCCAGCAAATGGCAGTATGAATGCAATTTTAGTAAATGGTGTTTTAACAAGTACAGATACTACATTACTTTATAATGGCGCTTTAGAATTACCTGAAGAATTAGTAGATTTTATTGACCAAGATATTACTTTAAATACTATTTTACTTTACGATTTAAATGCTGGAGTGAACTCAGATTTAAGCAGTTTGTCTGATACCTTTTCTGAAACTTTAGACCTTAATGGAACTTCAGTACCATTAATAATAAATTACACCTTTAAAACAACTAAGTTAGGCAATTTAAACGCTTTAACTGTTGATGGAACAGTTTACGACGATGTTATAAAATCTAAACTAACTTTAGAAATGGACATTTCGATTACTGTTTCTGTATTAGGTATTTCGCAAACTATTAGTTTATTAGATACTCAAAATGTATTGGCTACAGACTACTATTTTGCTAGAGATATTGGATTAATTAAAGCAGATGCAGTACAAGGATTTCAACTATCGCCTGCTTTCTTGGCGTTTATGGAAGGTGTTGGAGCAACTATTCCTTTTCCAACTTCAGCCTCTGTTACCAATATACAGGAATTAGATAGTTACGTGGTGGAATAACAACAATTGCTTTTATAAAAAACGGCATACATTTAATCATGTATGCCGTTTTTTATTTTAAAGCATTTTTTAAAATACTAATTGGATGCTTCGCTATGCGTTGTGTGCCATCTTTTATTTGGTGCCTACAACTTGTTCCGTTTGCGGCAATTATAGTTTGTATTGGTGCTTTTTTCACCGCAGGAAACAAGGTCTGATTACCAATTTGCATACTGATTTCATAGTTGCCTTTTTCGTACCCAAAACTTCCTGCCATACCACAACAGCCACTAGGTATTATGGTTACTTTATAGTTTGTTGGTAAATTAAGCACGTTAAAACTATGGATTTGATTACTTAAAGCCTTTTGGTGGCAATGTCCATGAAATTTAATGGTTTGTGCTTCTTGTGTAAATTGATTAGCTGTAATATTTCCAATGGCAATTTCATTACTTATAAATTCTTCAATTAAATAGGTATGCGTAGCAATATGTTTTGCTGAAGTGCTATCGTTTGCTAATTTTAAATATTCGTCTTTAAAGGTTAATAGTGCTGATGGCTCAATACCAACAAGCACGTTATCTTCTGAAATCCTATCTTTTAAAACCGAAATATTTTTATTTGCAATCGCTTTTGCTTCTTCTAAAAACCCTTTAGACAAATAACTTCTTCCGCTTTCTAAATTATTGATTACATGAACTTTATACCCTAAAATTTCAAGTAAATATTTAGCATCATAAGCAATGTCAGACTCTAGATGATTTGTAAATTCATCTATAAAAAGTGAGACCGTTTTAACATAAGGTTCTTTTGAAGTTTCTGTACTTAATTTACTAGTTTTTAAATTGAATGGTTTAGTAATTATTGGTAAACTACGTTTAGCATGTACACTTATGCTGTTTTTTATGACTCTAGAAATCCACTTATTTTGAAATAAAAAGTTTGAGAATTTAGGTACTTTAGATGCTAATTTGTTATAGGTAGTAGAGTTAGCAAAAAAACGATCTTTTAATTTAAAACCATTAGCCTTTTGGTATTGATACTCAAATTCGGCTTTTAATGTTGCCACATCTACACTACTTGGACATTCGCTAGCACAAGCTTTACAGCTTAAACAAAGGCTAAACACCTCTTTTAATTCGCTATGATTAAATTTATTGTCTTTATTAGAATGTGTTAAAAACTCGCGCAATGCATTTGCTCTTGCTCTGGTTGTATCTTTCTCATTACGTGTGGCTCTATAACTAGGACACATTGTACCACCAAACTCTGGTAGTTTTCTACAATCTCCAGAGCCATTACATTTTTCGGCTTCTCGTAATATGCCTTTAGACGCAGAAAAATCTAAAAGTGTTTTAATTTCAGGTTCTACACGATCTGGCTGATAGCGCAAATTACTATCCATTGGTAAGGCATTAACAATTTTACCAGGATTAAACGTGTTTTTAGGATCAAAAACCGACTTTATTTGTTTTAAAATAGTGTAATTATTTTCGCCAATCATTAATGGTATAAACTCTGCTCTCACTATACCATCTCCATGTTCTCCACTAAATGACCCTTTGTATTTTTTAACTAGTTTTGCAACATCAGTAGTTATTTTCCTGAATAAAACAACATCTTCTTTTTTCTTTAAATTTAATACTGGTCGTAAATGCAATTCTCCTGCTCCAGCATGTGCGTAATAGACAGCTTTTTGATTGTAAGTTGCCATTAATGTACTAAACTCTGCAATATAACTTGACAAGTCGTTTAAGTCTACAGCAGTATCTTCAATACAAGCAACCGATTTTTTATCACCAATTAAATTGCCTAATAAACCTAAGCCAGCTTTACGAAGCTCCATAGCTTTAGTTATGTGTTCGCCTTGCAGAATAACATTTGCATAACTTAATTGTGAACGCGATAGCATATTAACCAAATTTTCAGTGTTCTGTTTTGCTTCAGTTATTGTATTTGCTTTAATCTCACACATTAAAATTGCCTCAGGATCCGCTTTTATAAATTGTCTGTTTTCGTTTTGAGTTTTATTGTGTTTTGTTAAATCTAATATGGTTTTATCTAGCATTTCGCAAGTATGCAAATCATTTTTCATTGCTATGGTAACAGCATCTAAACAAGAACTAATTGTGCTAAAATGAGCTACAACCATTATGCTTTCTTTTGGTGGTAACACATCTAATTTTAATGTGATTTGAGTTGTAAACGCTAGAGTGCCTTCGCTTCCGCTTAGTAAATTACACATATTAAACCCGTTGTTAGATGCTACAAAAGGTTGTGTTTGTATTAAAGCATCAATAGCATAACCTGTGTTTCTTCTATGGATTTCTTGTTTTGGAAATTCTGAAATAATTTCATTTTGGACTCCTTCAGATTGTAAACAATTATAAATAGTTGTATAAATTTCACCTTCTAAATCCTTTTGTTTTGTTTTTCTGAAGAATTCTTCTTTACTAATTTCATTAAAAACAGCTTCGCTGCCATCGCTTAAAATAGTATGAAGTTCTAACACTTTATCTCTTGTAACACCATATTGTATTGATGTTGTGCCAGAGGAGTTGTTGCCAACCATGCCTCCTATCATACATCTATTTGATGTTGATGTGTTTGGTCCAAAAAACAAACCAAATGGTTCTAAATAATTATTTAATTCGTCTCTAACAACTCCTGGTTGAAGCGTAACTGTTTTATTAATTGTATCTACACTTATAATTTTTGTGAAATATTTAGAACTATCTACTATAATACCATTTCCAATACATTGTCCTGCTAAGGATGTTCCTGCTGCTCTTGGAATAAGGCCAATACTATGTTTATTTGCAAAATGGATTAGCTGTTTTAAGTCTGCTTTAGTTTTTGGCAAAGCCACAGCTAAAGGCAGTTTTCTATATACTGAAGCATCTGTAGCGTAGATTGAACGCATTAAGCTATCATAATATAATTCGCCTAAAAGCGTTTTACTTAAGAGTTTAAGCTCGTTAGTTAAAGAAAAATCTGTGGTTTTCATCTGAGCTTAAAATTAGTATAAAAAGAGTTAATTTTAACATAAAATTACTCTTAAAAAAACTTTAATCTTTAATTTTGACTATTAATTTAAAACTTAAATTTATGAAAAAAGTAATCTTAGTATTTGTAGCATTTTTAGGAGCTACAGCAATGATGAGTGCACAATCAATTTCTGAGAACGCAATTGGTTTACGATTTGGAGATAATGATGGCTTTGGAGCAGAAGTGTCTTACCAAAGAGGCTTAGGAGACAATAACCGTTTGGAACTAGATTTAGGAATTAGAACTGGTAACAATTATGATGGTTTTAAGCTAGCAGGTTTATACCAGTGGGTTTGGGTTTTAGATGGCGATTTTAACTGGTACGTTGGTGCTGGTGGTGGAGTTGCCTCTTATAGTTTTGATAATGTGCCTAATGGTATTGATGATAGCGAAACCTTTGTGTTTGCAGCAGGAGACATTGGTGTAGAGTATAATTTTGACATTCCTTTACAACTCTCTTTAGATTTTAGACCAGAAATTGGTTTTGGAGATGGTGTTTATGGTAATGATGATTTAGATTTTGACATTGCTTTAGGTGTTAGATATAGATTTTAAATACCTTATAATATATTTTAGTGAAACCATTTTAGATTAAATCTGAAATGGTTTTTTTATGCTATAATTTAAAAGAAGCAAAACAACGTTTAATTAATCAGGTTGCTTTTCGCTTAAATATTTCCAATAGCGCTTTGGAACATGCCGAATGTGAAGTTTCATGTTTTTACGAGACTCGATATTTGTACTTTTAAAATAATCTTGCCATAGTTGTTGGAAATCATATTCTTCTTCAGAAAAAATAGTATGATCTGTTTTAGTCGCATCAAAACCTTTTGGTAATTCCAATGCTACAATTTGTAAAGTTTTTAAATCATAGAACAAACCATACTGTCGCTTTAAATCGTAAATTATCCATTTTTGGTCTGCATATCTTCTTTTAAAATGCTTTGCAATTAAAGGTAAAACATCAAAATCGGGTTCTATGTTTGCAAAATAAATATCGTCTTTTGTTAATTTAAATCTAACAAAGGCTTCCATACGATGCTTTTCTCTACCAACCATTTTAGCGATTTGAGAAATTTTTAAAACCGATGGATGCGAATAGTCTTTATTGGCTAGTTTTTCGTTTTTTAGTACATATTTAATATAATCGTAAAGTGTATTTTCGATAGTTGGTTTTTCGCTTAAAAATGCATAATAAATGGTATGTATTGCTGCTGGAGATACTTTTGATTTAATGCCATGCCAAACACGATCTGCTTTCTGTTTATTGGTTATAATAGTTTCTACCACTGCAAATAGTTGGTGTTGCGCTTTAGTGGCTTTTTGGATTGAGAGCACATTTAACTTATAATCGTAAGCGTTAAAAACACAAGTTAAAAACCCATCGAAAGTACCATCGTAGATAAGGTTTTTAGCTTCCATTAGCTAAAAAGATTTAGTTGGTTGCTCAACGATTTTCTATATTTACTAGTCGAATTTTGAAGAATTAAGGATTTAATTTTTGTGGCTGTTAAATCGCGACGTTCAAACTGATTAGAATCGCATATTATAAAATATTGCGCTCTATTGAGTGAAACACCTATTTTTTTAAGATGTTCCCAATTTAAACGCCTAAAGCGTCTTGCATTTAAAATTTTGTAAACCGATTTCATTCCTAAACCAGGTATTCTGGCTAACATTCGCTTATCTGCTGTATTAATATCTACAGGAAATTCATTGAGATGTCTTAAAGCCCATCCTAGTTTTGGGTCAATATCTAAATCTAAATGTTGTTGTACAGGATTTAATATTTCATCGAAAGTAAACCCATAAAAACGCATAAGCCAATCGGTTTGATAAAGTCTATTTTCTCTAAGCATAGGCACATCGCTTCCTATTTTAGGCAATCGGTCGTCATAGCTAATTGGCACATAGCCAGAATAGTACACACGTTTTAGATTGTACGCTTTATAAAAATGATTAGATGTTTTCATTATTTCAAAGTCACTCTCACCACTTGCCCCAATTATCATTTGTGTGCTTTGTCCTGCAGGCGCAAATTTTGGTGTGCTTTTAATTACTTTTTTCTCTGCTTTATATTGAATGATTTCATTTTTAACCTTAACCATAGGTTTTATAAAATCGGCTCTATTTTTTTCTGGAGCCAAAAGTTTTAAACCAGATTCTGTAGGAATTTCAATATTAACGCTTAATCTGTCTGCATACAATCCTGCTTCTCGCATCAACTCATCTGAAGCTCCAGGTATGGATTTTAAATGGATGTAACCATTAAAATTTTCTTCGAGACGTAGTTTTTTTGCCACTGCAACTAAACGCTCCATGGTATAATCGGCAGACTTAAATATACCAGAACTTAGAAATAAGCCTTCGATATAATTTCTTCTGTAAAAATTTATGGTTAAATCTACAACTTCTTGGACTTTAAAAGCAGCGCGTTTAATGTCGTTACTTTTTCTGGTCACACAATACGCGCAATCAAAAATGCAATAATTTGTTAGTAATATTTTTAGTAGTGAAACACAACGACCATCTTCGGTGTAGGAATGGCAAATACCCATTCCTGTTGCATCGCCAAGACCTTTGTTGGTATTAGCTCTTTTGCTCCCACTTGAAGAGCAAGAAACATCATACTTTGCAGCATCTGCTAGTATTTTTAGTTTCTCTTGAGTTCTTTGAAACGACAATAAAAAATTCCTCCTTGATATAAATAGTGAACTGTAAATTTACTATAATTTTCACTAAATTAAAAGCTTAGAAAAGACATTAAATGTTAAACTTTTACTTAATTACTATAATATGTTTGAGATATTGATTATACTATGTTTTATCATTGTATGAGACTGAAATCACTACTACTAATATTCATAATTTTTACTATTTGCATGAACGCACAACACACCATACCTAATTCTATAATTAATGAAGCTAAAACAGCATTATCCTTTTATCCTGAATTAGAAAACACTAGAATAAAAATTAAGTTTAAAAAGAATATTAAAAAATCTACAATGCAAGCCAGACCTACATTTGGTAGCTTTTTTAGAAGCAAAAAAAACCGAAGATATATTATATTAATTAGTGAAACCTTTAAGATTTCGGATAAAGAATTTTTAACTAAGCACATTCCAACAGATATACTTATTGGCTGGATTGGACATGAATTAGGCCATATTATGGATTATCAAAATCGTGGTAATTTTAATTTAATTTGGTTTGGACTAAAATATCTGTTTTCTGAAAATCATATAGTGAAAGCTGAACGTGCTGCAGACTCCTTTGCAGTGGCGAGTGGTATGGAAGATTATATATTAAAAACTAAAGATTTTATTTTAAATCATGCAGAAATAACACCAACGTATAAGGATAGAATAAAAAAATATTATTTATCTCCAGAAGAAATTATGGAGCTCGTTAAACAACGTGATGCCAAAGCGGTTTTTAATTAATGTTGTGCAACAAATGCTTCCCATTCTTTAAATTTATCTTCATTCATTACGCGTTCCATTTTTACTTGTCCGCCTTTTTTCTTGTTTTTAGCATTCCAATCATAAAAAATTTCAGGTGAAACAATTTTAACTTTAACACCTTTAAGCGCCTTACTTCTAGCGACTTTATAATTTTTGTTAGCGTTTTTTAGCGAAGCATCTAAAGCTTCAGCAATTTTATTTTCATCAAAATTTTTAAGTTCCGATCCTAAGTACCAACAGTGGTAAAATTCACCATCCTCTGCCCTTTTTGCGCAAATGGTGTATTCTGGAATTTTAGTCGAAAACGCTTCTTCTAAATCTCGCATTGCAGCATCCATTTTATTAACTGAAAGTTGAGAACCCACAGTATTTAGAAAGAATTTGGTACGACCTGTAATTTTTATTTCGGCACGTTCAACATTGGTAAATTCAATAGTATCTCCAATTAAATAACGCCAAGCTCCACTAACAGTACTAATTATTAAAACGTAATCTTGGTTTAATTCAACGTCTTTTAAAGTTACAGATGGAGCATTTTCTACTAAAGCGCCTTCTTTATTTATGTATTCTGGTTTAAAAGGGACAAACTCAAAATAAATACCATTATCTGTATTGAGTTGCATGGCATCGGTTTCTGGTCTAACCTGTGTGGCTATATAGCCTTCGGACGCTAAATAGGTATCAATTACAGTAACGGGTTTACCCATTAGCGCATTAAAACTTTTCTCGTAAGGTCCAAAAGCTACACCACCAGAGGTATAGACCTGTAGATTTGGCCAAATGTCGTGGATGGTTTCTAAATTGTGATAATCGATTACTTTTTGAAGCATCAATTCGATCCAAGATGGGATACCACTTAATGCTCCAATATCCCAATCGTTAGCTCTTTCTGCTATGCGTTGCACTCTATCGTCCCAATCGTCAATCTTAGCAATAGCTTCTCCTGGTTTGTAATAGCCTCTAAACCAAGGAGGAATATTACTTGCTGTAATACCACTAATTTCTCCTTCTAAATGGTCTTCTTTTTTATCTAAATCTGTAGAACTACCAAGCATCATGATTTCTTTTTCAAAAAAATCTGCAGGTAAATCGAAGTTTTTAAGTGCAAACACTTGTTTTATACCTGCTTGCCTAATGGCTTCAATCATAGCATCTGTAACAGGAATACGCTTACTTGTTTTTCCAGTAGTGCCTGAGCTTACTGCAAAATAAGAGGGATTTCCTGGCCAAGTTACATTTTCTTTTCCCTCGTGAAGTTGGTGCCACCATTCTTCATTAATTTTATTATAATCGAAATAAGGAATGTTTTGAGCAAATGCTTCTAAAGTAGTATCAGAATTAAGAATTTCTTTAAAGTTAAAGTGTTTACCAAACTCCGTATCTTTTGCTTTTTCTAAAAGTTCTTTAAGCACTTTTTCTTGTGCTTCTATATGATTAACTTCCGGAGATAGTGTATCTTTTAATTGAATAAACCCTTTGATAATAGTTCCTAGAATAGCCATAAGTTGTATTTTTTACAAATATCAACTTTTAAAAGAAGCTACTTTAACTCATTTAAGATTTGATTTAGTGTAATTGCTCTTTAAATTTCAGAAATTATAATATGAGACATTTTTTTAGTGTATCCTCGTATATTTTTTCATATTGTGGTACAATGCTGTGGATATCAAAACGAGCAGCTTCTAATTTTGCATTGCTTTTAAATTTGTTTAATCGAGACGCATCGCTTAAAATATGAATGGCATTTTCACTCATACTTTTAACATCGCCAACTTCACTTAAAAATCCTGAAAACCCTTCTTTATTAACTTCTGGAATTCCTCCAGTATTACTTGAAATTACAGGTACTCCTGAAGCCATTGCTTCTAAAGCAGATAATCCAAAACTTTCTGTTTCACTTGGTAATAAAAACAAATCTGAAAAACAGAGAATGCGATCTATCTCATTACTGTTTCCAAAAAACACAACCTTATCTGCTATGCCTAATTTTTCGCAAAGGCGTTCTGCTGGTTCTTTTTCAGGTCCTTCTCCAACCATCATTAGTTTGGCAGGCATTTCTTTTTGGACATTATAGAAAATTTTAATAACATCTTCTATTCGTTTTACAGGTCTAAAGTTACTAATGTGTGTTAAGATTTTTTCATCTTCAGTTGCCATCATTGCTCTTTGACAGTCTGTAAAACCATGATTAAATTTATTAAGGTCTATAAAATTAGTGACTACATTAATATCATTTTTAATATCGAATAAGCGTAACGTATCTTCTTTTAAGCTTTGAGAAACCGCAGTTACAGCATCCGATTTATTGATACTAAACGTAACAGCTGGTTTATAAAAAGGGTGACTTCCAACTAATGTAATATCTGTTCCATGAAGTGTGGTAACAATTGGAATATAAATATTATCTTCTCGCAACATTTTTTGAGCCATATAGGCTGCATAAGCATGTGGAATTGCGTAGTGAACATGCAATACTTCAATTTTATGAAGCTTTACCATATCTACTAATTTACTAGATAATGCTAGTTCGTATGGTTGGTAATGAAATAGTGGGTATTCTGGTACGTTTACCTCATGAAAGTGTAAATTACTACCTAAGAGCTCTAAACGAACGGGTTGATTGTAGGTTATAAAATGGATTTCGTGACCACGTTTTGAAAGCTCTAAACCTAGTTCTGTTGCTACTACTCCACTTCCTCCAAATGTTGGATAACATACAATACCTATTTTCATTTTTTATGTTTTAAATCTCAAAATAAGCTTAATCTACAATCGCTTCGTAGATAGCTTCTTGGATATTAGTTCTAATATTTTCTCTTAATAACACGTTTTTCCCTGCTTTAGGATATGTTCTATTTGCTAAAAAAATATACACAATTTCCTCCTCAGGATCTGCCCAAGCGTAAGTGCCTGTAAAGCCAGAATGTCCAAAACTGGTCATAGAAACACAGCCACATGTTGGTCCTGAATCTCCTAATTGAGGTTTATCAAAACCTATTCCTCGTCTATTATTTTTATCGCAGAAATAACAGGTGTTAAATTTATCTATAGTTTCTGTTTTAAAATAGCGTTTTCCTCCATAGTAGCCTTTTTGAAGGTATAGTTGCATAATTTTTGCCATGTCGTTTGCATTACTAAACACACCTGCATGTCCTCCAACACCATCTTGCATTGCTGCTCCCATATCATGCACGTAGCCTTTTATTTCTTGATAACGATAATAGTCGTCTATTTCAGTCGGAATAATATTCCTGTTACTTACAACTTGTTTTGGATTATAAGTGGTGTTATTTGCACCTAACGATCTATAAAAATGCTCTTGTACTAACTCATCTAGCCCTTTTTTATAGTAACTTTCAATGTATTGTTTTAATATATAATAAGGTAAATCGCTGTAACGATAGCGTAGTCTAGACAGTAATTCACTATCCTTTATTATACCTTGAATAGAGTCTTTGTAGTCGCTTCGCATATATAATTGGTTGGCTACTTTTACAGTAAATTTCCCTGAAGGTGACGTTTTATAATACTTTGAGTGAGGTTTTTTTGTAACAGAATCTAAAGTGGCATAATAAAAAGGTACCCAAGGTTTTAATTGTGCATAATGCGATAACATTTTTTTAAGGGTTACATTCTTTTTATTTGATGTTTTGTACTCCGGAAGAATTTCAGAAAGTTTAGTCTCTAAATTGACCACTCCTTTTTCTTCTAACTCCATTAATAATGGCAATGTAGCTACAATTTTTGTTAACGAAGCGATGTCGTAAATATCTTCAGATTTTACGCGTTCGGAACCTTTATAAGTATGTTTCCCAAAGTTTTTGTTATAAATCACTTTCCCTTTACGAGCAATTAATAACTGTATTCCAGGAGTCATATTTGCATTTACAGCATGATTAGCAATAGAGTCTATTTTCTTTAGTTTTTCTGAAGACATTCCAACACGTTCAGGCACTGTATAACCTAATCGTTGAATATTGTTGTAAATAATACCATCGCCAACTTTAAATTGATCGGTTATTGAAACTGGTAAACTTCCTTTTGCTGGCAATGCTCCAAAAATGAGTTGAGCAGATTTTTCTTGCGCTATTTTGCTGTTTTGATAACTAACAACAACAGCCTCAAAATTTTCGAAAGTTTTAATAGCGTTTAGTGCATAAGGCTTAACAAAAATATCTAGTACAACCTCCTTTTTACGCGCTAACTCATATAACCAAACGAGTTCTTTATCTGAAAACTCATAGCCTTTCCAAGGACTAGCATTGGAGCGATGAAAACCTATAATTACTGTGTTGTAGTGTTCTAGTTTTTTAAGCAAACCTTCTAAATCATTGGCTTTAACTTCTGTTACTCTTGTGTATTTTTTTAATTCGTTTAAATAGTTACTTCCGCTATCGTCACCAAATTTAACATACGCTATAGATTTACGTTCTAACTCACGAAGTGGTAAAATTTCATTTTTATTTTTAACAACAGTAATGGCTTGTTCTAATAGTTTCTCGTATAAAATATCGTCTTTTAGTCTGTTTAAGTCTTCAATTAAAAACTGAGTTCCAATAGGCTTATAGTTATTTAAGCCTACTTTGTATTTGGCTTGTAATATTTTTTTAACCGAATGTGCTAAACGCTCTTCAGTAATCACACCATTTTTATAAGCGTCTTCAAATTTTGCTACTGCTTTTGGTACGTTTTCGGACATAAGCATCACATCGTTACCTGCTAAAAATGCCATTAAATCTATTTCGCCACCAGTAATCATCTTATTTTTTTTGGTGCCATCAATGGTTGGCTCTACAAAATCTGCTGCGCCTTTCATCGTTAAGGCGTCTGTAAAAATAAGCCCTTTAAACTCTAATTTTTCTTTTAGAATATTGGTAACAATTTGCTTTGATAGTGACGAAGGAAATCCATTTCGAGCTTCTAAACTTGGTACATTTAAATGCGCTACCATAACACTCGATAAGCCTTCTTTTATTAATTTTCTATAAGGATATAACTCTATAGAATCTATTCGTTTTTCACTAAATGAAACAGTTGGCAACGTTTTATGTGAGTCTGCCTCAGTATCTCCATGACCAGGAAAATGCTTTGCATTAGCTAGTACACCAGCACTTTGCATTCCTTTCATAAATGCTAAAGACTTCTCTGTTACGTTATCTCTATCTTCTCCAAAAGAGCGATTACCTATAATTGGATTTTTTGGGTTTGTATTAATATCTACCACTGGAGCAAAATTAAAATGTACACCTAAACGTTTACAATGTTCTCCTAACTGCTTTCCTGTTTCTTCAATTAACTGATTATTTTTTATGGCACCAAGCGTCATATTCCAAGGGAATGCATACGTAGAGTCTAAACGCATACTTAAACCCCATTCTGCATCCATACCAACCAATAATGGTGTTTTAGAAGCTGCTTGTAGTTCGTTATTTAGTTTTGCCTGCCTTACTGGTCCACCTTTAGAGTATATAATACCTCCTATGTGTTGTTCTTTTATTAGTTTAACCACAGCGTTTTTTTCTTTTTGAGTCTGGCTAGAAAATACCTGAACCATAAACAATTGTCCAATTTTCTCTTTTATTGTTAAATTAGAATACAGACTATCTACCCATTGCTGCTGCTGTTCTACATCGCTAGATAACAATGGATTAGAAGTGTTTTGAGCAACAGATGTTACAGTAAATAATAAGAAAGAAATGAGGGAAAATATATAACGCATAGAAATTTATAATTATGAGAGTTTTAGTATAGTTTATAATAACTAAAAACTATGCCAAATTAGTGTATTTAGAAGTATTATTTAAATACTTTAAGATAGATTTATAAAGAAGTTTGTAAACAATTTTAATCTATTAAATCAATATGCCTATCGTGATAGCCTAATAGATATAAAACACCATCTAAGCCAATACTAGAAATTGAGCTTTGCGCATTATTTTTTACTTTAGGTTTGGCATGAAAAGCAATCCCTAAGCCAGCTAAATTAAGCATTGGCAAATCGTTTGCACCATCACCAACAGCAATGGTTTGGCTAATGTTAATACCTTCTTGTTTGGCGATATCCTTTAAGTATTCTGCTTTTTTATTACCATCCACTATATCGCCAAGATAACCACCAGTTAACAAACCATCCTTAATTTCTAATTGGTTAGCATAAACATAATCTATGCCTAATTCTTTTTGTAAATAATGACCAAAATAAGTAAAACCACCAGAAAGAATTGCAGTTTTAAACCCATAGGTTTTTAAAGTATCTATTAAACGTTTTGCTCCTTTTGTAATTGGTAAATTAACTGCAACATCGTGCAACACCTCTTGACTTAACCCTTTTAGAAGTAGCATACGTTTTTTAAAACTCTCGTTAAAGTCGATTTCACCTTGCATAGCAGACTCTGTAATGGCTTTTACCTCGTCTCCAACACCAGCAATTTCTGCGAGTTTATCGATGACTTCTGCTTGAATAAGTGTAGAATCCATATCGAAACAGACTAATCGCCTATTACGTCTGTAAATATTATCTTCTTGGAAGGCAATATCAACATCTAGATCTCTAGAAATTTGCATGAATTTCTCTGTTAATTCTGCTTTATTTTCTATTTTTCCTCTAATGGATAATTGTATGGATGCTCTAGGATATTCTTCTTTTTTAACTAAAGACGTACGCCCTGTAAGACGCTTTATAGCATCAATATTTAAGTTTTTTTCTGAAATAACTTCAGTGACTTTTGAGATTTGTTCTGCGGAAAGCTTTTCGCCTAAAACAGTAACTATATAGCGATCTTTACCTTGAAGCGTTACCCATTTCTCATAATCTTCTAAGGATATTGGAGTGAATTTTGCTTTTACACCAAGCTCGTAAGCTTTAAATAGTAAATCCTTAAGTACTGCTGCAGAATTATTGCCAGATTCGATTTCAAACAGAAAACCTAACGATAAAGTATCGTGTATGTTTGCTTGACCAACATCTAGTATTTTTGCACCATAAGACGATAACACATTAGTTAAACTAGAGGTTAAACCTGGTTTGTCTGGCCCAGAGATGTTGAGTAAAAATATGTCGTTAGCCATTATGCGCTTTCACCTTTGAAGTTTTGTTATATACAATAGTCCTGATACATTTTTTCGTGCTTTAAAACCACTCGAAAAGAAACAAGTTTATAAAAATCTATTATGCCAGCTATCGCTTGCAGGCACTTCCCAATTCTCATTATACTCAGCGATAGTGTTCACTAAATTATTAAATACAATGGTGTTTTTAGAGACTGCTTTGTCTTTAGCCATTTTTCTGAAGTCGGTTAGCGTTTTATAGGCTATGTACTCTCCTTGTTTGTAGGACACATTCATTTTGTCCATTAAATCAACATTATAATCTTTTTCTAATTGTTGGATAAAACTCACTGAAGCATCTATAGAACAACCAGTTGCTGCTTGTTTTGCTTGGTCTAAAGCGATTATAATAAAACGTTTGTATTTAATTTCGAAGCCTGCTTTTAAATCACTTCCGTGAGCAGCCCAGTTTTCTAAAAATGTATTGAGTTTAGTTGAAATCTCTTCGATTTCTTGTTCTGTAAATGAACGATTGGCTTGGTAAATCCAAACACGAGATTCTTCTGGTAATGTATTAAAGTTTACTAGCATTTTCGATTTACGATTTTTGATTTACGATTTTATAATTATTTTGAAGCAATTGAAATATTTACAGCCCTTGCGCACTGGCTATAAGCTCTGCAATATCCATAACTTTAATCTCGTTTTCTTTTTCTTTAACTTTTACACCATCAGACATCATAGTCATACAATACGGACAACCTGTTGCAATGATATTTGGATTGGTTTCTAAAGCGTCTTCTGTACGTAATTCGTTAACATCTTTATCTCCTTTTTCTGGTTCTTTAAACATTTGTCCTCCTCCTGCTCCACAACATAAAGCTGTTCTTTTATTACGCTTCATTTCTAATAATGTAGCGTTTAATGTTGCTAATACATCTCTTGGTGCTTCATACTCTGAGTTAGCTCTACCAAGGTAACATGGATCGTGAAAAGTGATGCGTTTTCCCTTAAAACTATCTGAAGTAATACTTATTTTTTTAGATTCAATAAGTTGTTTTATAAATTGTGTATGGTGTAAAACGTCGTAATTTCCGCCTAAACTAGGATATTCGTTTTTAAACGTGTTAAAGGAGTGAGGATCGCAAGTTACAATGCGTTTTACATTGTACATATTTAAAACCTCAATATTCATCATGGCTTGCATTTGAAATAAAAATTCATTTCCTGCTCTTTTAGCCAAATCTCCTGTGGCACTTTCTTCGGTTCCTAATACTGCAAAATTAATTTCTGCTTTGTTTAATATTTTTACAAAGGCTTTTGTTATTTTTTTTGCTCTATCATCATAACTACCAGCAGAACCAACCCAAAATAAGATGTCTGGTTCTTTACCTTCTGCCATTAACTCTGCCATTGTTGGCACTTTAAGTTGTTCGCTCATAATTTTAGCTTTTGCTAATGGTTGTTAACCTTTAGCGTGTGTAACTTATATTTTTTATACTAACATTTGCTCTTGTTATTGAGACACTTTTATTACTAAAAGTTTGCGTTAGCGATTGAGGCATTTGTTGAAGCTCCTCGCAGAGAGCGACTGCCGAAAGCGCGACCCTTGTGGTAACGCCCAAATTATATTATTCGTTTTTCCAGTTTAATCTATCTTGTTGGTTGTATGGCCAAGGTGCTCCATTGTTTTCAATATTTGTCATCATATTGTTTAATTCCATTGGTGCATCACTTTTTTCCATTACTAAATAGCGTCTCATCTCAATGATAATGGATAATGGATCGATACTTACAGGACAAGTCTCTACGCATGCATTACAGCTTGTACAGGCCCAAATTTCTTCGTTTGTAATGTAATCGCCTAGTAGTTGCTTACCATCGTCTTTAAACTCTCCTTTGTTTGCGTCTATATTTTTACCTACTTCCTCCAGACGATCTCTGGTGTCCATCATAATTTTACGTGGAGATAACTTTTTACCTGTTAGATTGGCTGGACATTCGCTTGTACAGCGTCCACATTCTGTACAAGTGTATGCACTTAATAGATTTACCCAAGATAAATCTTGCACATCACTTGCACCAAATTTTGCTGGTACGTCGTCCTCTGCACCTTCTGGAGCTGCAGCAAATGGATCTGCGTTTGGATCCATCATCATTTTAACTTCTTTTGTAACAGACTCTAAGTTGTTTAATTCTCCTTTATTATTTACACGACCATAATAGGTGTTTGGAAACGCTAATAAAATGTGTAAATGCTTAGAAAAGTACAAGTAATTTAAGAATACTAAAATTCCTAAAATGTGTAACCACCAAGCTGAACGCTCAATAATATGCAAAGTACTTTCTGAAAACCCATTAAATAAAGGTGCGATGTATTGACTGATTATGTTTCCTGAGTTTAGTGCTTGAAAAGAGGTGTCTGTTGCATTCATTATTAGAAACAATGCCATTAGAACCATTTCGAAATATAGAATTAAATTTCCATCGGTTTTTGGCCAACCTTTCATTTCGGATTTCATAAAACGCTTTATTTTAATTACGTTTCTACGTAACCAAAAGATAACCACAGCTATAAAAACTAGTGCTGCTAGAATCTCGAAAGCGCCAATTAAAAAACCATATACTGAAACTGGAAGTATTTGTAAACCAATACGATGTGTACCGAATAGTCCATCGATAATTATTTCTAAAACTTCGATATTAATTATTACAAAACCTACATATACAATAACGTGTAATATGCCTGAAATTGGACGTCGAACCATTTTGGTTTGTCCTAAGGCAATCATTACCATGTTTTTCCAACGTTGTGATTTATTATCACTAACATCTACATTTTGTCCTAGTTTTATATTACGAATAAGTTTTTTTACATTTTTAGCAAAATAGCCAAAGCCTATAACTAGAGCTATTGCAAAAAGTATATTTGGTAAGTAATTCATGGTGTGGCTGTTGTGTAGTTTTAGTCTTTGTCTTTAATTTCGTTGCCTTCTGCATCGTAACGTTTTGGTTTTTTTCCGAATAATGAAAAATGCACATAACGTTTTGGATTAAGTTTCATGTCTTGAAGTAATTCTTCCATTTGTTTAGAAGCGCCTTCTAAATTATTATATAATCCTTCGTCTTTTAATAATTTACCTATTGATCCTTCTCCATTTTCTATACTTGCCATTACATTATCAAACTTTGTTAAGGTGCCTTGTAACTCTTCTATAGTTTTTTTTACGTCTGCTTCTGCTAAATCCTTTGTAAACGTATCCATATTACCAGAAACATTTTCGAAATTAGTAAGTGTTGTACTTAGTTTGGATTGGTTTTCTTTTAATATAGCATTTAAACTAATGGATGAAGATTTAAAGTTACTCATTGTTGTATTTAAACTGGCAATACTTCCTTTAAGGTTATTTTTGGCTTCCTCGTCGAATATACTATTAAAATTAACTAATAATGAGTCTGCACTTACCATCATTTTTTCTATTTTTTCTTGTAATGGTGTTAAGCGTTGGTTTACTAACTCTGACAAGCCTGGTTTTTTTTCTGGTATTAAAAAATCGCCAGATTCTGCAATATTATTGCTATCATAAACAGGGATTATAGCAATAGCTTTACCTCCTATTAGACCGTTTTCGTAAATTTGAGCCTTACTTTGTTTAGAGAACTCAAAGTCTGTATTTACAGTCATTGTAACAACTAATTTACCAGAATTATCATCTTTAAAATTTATTCTTAAAATTTTACCAACGTTAAGTCCATTAATGGTTACAGGAGTTGATGGTGTTAAACCTTCTACATTATCATACTCAGCATATAAGGTTTTTGTAGTGTCTAAAAGGTTTTTTCCTTTAAGATAATTAAATCCAAAAACAAAAAATATGATTCCTAATATAACAAGTGTGGCTGTTTTTACTTCTCTAGATAGTTTCAAATTGGGTGTATTTAATTATAACAAAATTAGAAATAAATTTAAAAAGAATCTATCTAATTAGCACTAGATTTTAAAGCTTGGTCTAAAGGAATACGTACTCCATCTCTGTAAGCAGCAATAAAACTTGTTTTATATCCTCTTTTTTTAGCTTTTTCTTGAAGTTTTTTAATTAGGTTGTAATCTGATGTGTACCCATAAAAATACTTATATAAATCGCCTTCTTTTTCTCTAGAAATGTCTTTGAGACCTTTAAAATTATAAGATTTTGGCTCTAATTTTTTGGAGCTTGCTGCTATTTGAACTTTAAAAACAGTATTGTTAATTATGTCTTTAGGAAGCGACTCGTCTATAACCTCATCATCTTCTACGATATAGCCAATATCGCCTACGTTTTGGTCTAGTGCTTTTTTATAATCTTCTATAGCTTTAATTATTGAGGTTGCCATTTTAGAACGACCATTAGAAGTATTTAAATATGCACCTTCCTTTTTATTAGTTAAAAAACCAACTTCTATAAGTACGCTAGGCATATATGTATTATGCAAAACCCATAAACTAGCTTGTTTAACACCTCTACTTTTTCGTTTAGATTTTTTAACAAAATAAGTTTCAACAATACCAGCAAGTGTTATACTTTGATCTACATAATCTTCTTGTTGCAACGTTAAACCAATAAGCGATTCTGGCGCATCAGGATCAAAACCTTCATAATGTTTTTCGTAGTCTTCCTCTAATAAAATTACTTCATTTTCTTTTTTAGCTATATCAAAGTTTCGTTGTGTATTTGCGACTCCTAAAACAAATGTTTCTGTTCCATAAGCTTGGGAGTGGTGTGCATTACAATGTATAGATATAAACAAGTCTGCATCTGCTTTATTGGCAATTGCAGCACGCTCGCGTAGCTTTAAAAATTCATCTTTTTTACGCGTATAAATCACTTTAATGTCTTTGTTTTTTTCTAAAGCTTTGCCTACTTCTAAAGTGATTTTTAAAGCTATATCACTTTCTTTATAGCCATTTCCAACATTTCCGGAATCGTGTCCTCCATGTCCTGCATCCAAAACTACTACAAATTGATTTGTGCTTTGAGCATTGATGGTATTAAATAGCAACGAAGCTGTTAATACTATTATAAAAGATAAGAAATATGTAAGTCTTTGCGTTTGCATATAAAAGGATAACCGATTTTAGGTTTAAATATTATGTTTTTTAAAAATTTGTGAATACTAAATTAATCACAAAAAATATATGTAATTTTGGCAGTTCAAAAACCGAGCCATACTTTTACAAAAATACATTTAAAAGCGTTGCGTACACATAGTCTTAATATACTTTTTGCCCTAAGTTTTACAGTGTTTATTAACACGTTAAGCTTTTCTCAAGACAGACCAGCTTCTGGAATAGAAATTCCTGCAGAGCAAAAGGACGATGTTACAGTACCTAATACACAAGAAACGAAAACTATACGTGTAGATTCTCTACTTGGCAAGACTGAACTATCTGAGAAAGGACAAGACTCTACTATAAACGATTCTGTAACTCCAAAAAAAGGTGCTTTAGAAGGTATTGTGGCTTACAAAGCAACCGATTACACCTCATTTAACAGAAAAGAACAAAAACTATATCTTTATAATAACGCTGAAGTGCTTTATAAGGATATGGAAATTACTGCAGGAATTATTGTAATAGATTATACTTTAAATGAAGTCTATGCAGGAAGAATTAAAGACTCCTTAGGAAACTATTCACAAAACCCAATATTTAAACAAGGAAGTAATGTTGTAGAGCCAGATTCCATAAGGTTTAATTTTGATACTAAAAAAGCACTAATTTTTAATTCCAGAACAGAACAAAGTGGAGGAACTATTATTGCTGAGCGCACAAAAAAAGAGAATGATTCGGTTTACTTTTTATCTCGCGGAAAATTTACAACTTCTAAAAATTTAGATGATCCAGAGTATTATTTTTTGCTAAGAAAAGCAAAGTTTGTTCCTGGAAGTAAAATAGTAACAGGGTTAACAAACCTATTTATTTACGATGTGCCTACTCCAATAGGATTACCATTTGCCTTTTTTCCGTTAACACAAAAACAAACCTCTGGTGTTATTATACCTAGTTTTGGAGAACAAAACAATAGAGGTTATTTTTTACAAAATGGAGGTTATTATTTTGCAATAAGCGATTACTTTGATTTAGCTGTTTTGGGAGATTATTACACCAATGGTAGTTATGGTTTGCGTTTTGAAAGTAAATATAAAAAACGCTACAAGTTTAGTGGTAATTTGGGTTTTAGGTACGAGAATTTAATAAATAGCGAACGTGGATTTCCTGATTATAGTAAATCTTCAATTTATAACATACGTTGGTCGCATACTCAAGATGCAAAATCGAATCCAAACTCTAGGTTTTCGGCGTCTGTTAACTTAGGAAGTAGTAGATATTACCAGACTTCAATAAACCAAGTCAATGCGCCAAGTTTTTTAAATAACACTTTAGCGTCTTCTGTGTCGTATTCGCGAACGTTTCAAGGCGAGCCACAAGTAAATATGAGTGTTGCAGCTACACACTCTCAAAACACCAATACCGAAACCATTAACATGACCTTGCCTACTTTACAGGGAAGCGTTGCTAGGATGTACCCTTTTGCTCCTAAAAACGGAAGTAAAAAGGGAATCATTCAAAATATTAACTTTCAATATAATTTAAGAGCAGAAAACAGAATTCAGACTACAGATTCTTTATTCTTTAAAAAAGAAATGTTTGACGATGCTAAATCAGGATTCCAACATTCTATTCCTATCACTACAAACTTTAAAGTGTTTAAATACTTTAGTATGAGTGCCAATGCTAATTATAACGAAGTATGGACCTTTAAAACCATAGATAAAGTTCAGGATTTTGCAAATGATGAAATTATAGATAGAACAAGAAATGGTTTTGATGCTTTTAGAACTTATAATTTTAGTACTAGTTTAGGAACCACTATTTATGGTACTTTTGATTTCGATAAAGAAAATGAAGGCAAACGCATACAAAAAATAAGACATGTAATGCGACCATCTATTAGTTATAATGTAAATCCTGCATTCGATAAGTATTACGACTCTTTTGATATTAAAAATGCAGATGGAGATACTGTTGAAGAATTAGAATTTACTCGATTTGAAGATGGTATATTTGGAACACCAAATAAGCAATTCTCTAGTTCAGTTGGACTATCATTATCTAATAATATTGAAGCTAAAGTTAGAGATAGAGACAGTACTGCTACAGAACCTAAAAAAATAGTATTATTAAATAATTTAAACTTTTCTACCTCGTATAATATTGCAGGAGACTCTTTGCAATGGAGTCCTGTAAGAGTAAGTGGAGGCACCCAGTTATTTAACAATAAAATGAGTATAAATTTTGGAGCTATATTAGATCCTTATGCTTTAGATAACAATAACAGAAGAATAGACCAGTTTAATATAGATAATGGAGGAAGTTTGTTTAGAATGACAAATGCCAATATTAATATGAGTTATAGCATTAGTAATAGTACGTTTAGTGGAGGCGATAAAACTACTGAAGCTAGCAAAAATGAAACTCTCCAAAGTGGTGGACGTGCAGACGATTTATTTGGTCGAGCTCAGGATTTCTCAGACCAGCTTTTTAGTGAAGATGATACAGAAGAAGACGAAACACCAAGCGAATTATACAACTACTCTATTCCTTGGAATTTGAGGCTTGCTTATGCTGTAAATTATAGTAATTCTGCTAGGCAAAACGAGATTTCTTCGCACTCACTTATGTTTTCTGGAGATGTAGAGATTTCACCACGTTGGTCTATTGGAGCTTCTTCTGGTTACGACTTTAAAAACAATGGCTTTACTTATACACAACTTCGTTTTGAACGTGATTTATTAAGTTGGCGAATGAACTTTAGTTGGGTTCCATTTAGTACGCGAAGTTCTTGGAATTTCTTTATTGGTATTAAATCTAATATTTTAAAAGATATTAAATACGAAAAGCGCAGACAACCAGACCAAAGGTTGTAATATTTAGTTGTTATCTTATCAAATTATGGATATATTTTTTAAGCCAATAAAATCTAGCGACACACCTAAAGTTTTGCACCTTTTTAAATCCAGTGCAGAAAGAATTAAAAAGCTTAACATTAATCATTGGCACTATTGGCTAAATCCGCCTTTAGAAAAAATTAAATGGGTTGAAAAAGGGATTCAAAATAATGAATTCTATTTTATTCAATCTACCAATGAAGAGACTATTGGCATGGTTAGAATTATGAGTGAAGATGAGTTATATTGGGGAAAACAAGAAAATAAAGCATTATATATTCACTCCTTAGTGGTAACCGATACTTATAACGGAAAAGGTTTTGGGTCTAAAATAATTAAAGACATAGAAAACAGAGCAAAAAAAGACAATTGTAGTTTTTTAAGGCTCGATGCAGACTCAAAAAACCCTAAACTTTGCAGTTACTATAAAAACTTAGGTTTTAAAAAGGTTGGCACAAAAGAATTACCTTTATCCACTTACACGCTCTATGAAAAAGCATTGAACTAAAACATTAAATCTATTTACAAACCATATGAAAAAAATAATTTCAACTCCAAACGCTCCTGCTCCAATTGGACCATACAACCAAGCTGTTTTAAGCGGAAACACTTTATATACATCCGGACAAATTGCATTGCATCCTGAAACTGGAGAACTTGTTTTAGACGATATTAAGACTGAAACCAAACAAGTAATGGAAAATATGAAAGCCGTTTTAAAAGCAGCTGATATGACTTTTGAAAACGTTATTAAAACGTCTATATTTATTAGTGATATGCATAACTTTTCATTAATTAACGAGGTTTATGCTCAATATTTTAACGACGAAACTGCTCCTGCAAGAGAAACCGTAGAAGTCGCTAATTTACCTAAATTTGTTAACGTAGAAATTAGTATGATTGCAGTAAAATAAACGCTATAAATATTTTATTTATAATGGTATTGAAAATGCTTTTCCATTACAATAAAATTTGAATTTTAAAATCCTAACTTAAAGTGATTTCATTAACAATCGAGCAGTAGCTTCATTTGTAGCTAATGGCACATCGTGTACATCACAAAGTCTTAACAGCATTAATACATCTGGTTCGTGTGGATGCTTTTCTAAAGGGTCTCTAAAAAAAATAACCATATTACATTTTCCTTCGGCTACTCTAGCAGCAATTTGTGCATCTCCTCCTAAAGGTCCAGACAATAATCGCATAACTTCAAAACCTGCCTTTTTTACTTTTTTTCCTGTAGTGCCTGTGGAGACTAAAGTGATTTGTTTTTGATGTAAAATAGCAGAATGTTCGTTTAAAAACTGAACCATTTCAGCTTTCTTACCATCGTGAGCGATTAGTGCAATTTCCATATTATAAGTTATTAGTATGGAATGATACTAAACCTTCTATTGGACGCCTTTCGAAATTACCAACTGTGTAACCCATTTCTTTAGCGACAGCTTTAATTTCTTCTTTACAGAAAAACGCTATAGAACCTGCAAAATGTACAGGAACTGATTTAATTTCTTCTTTAAATTGTAAAATCATGTTTTTAGAAAACACTCTAATACCTTCTTTTATTAATTCTCTTATGTATTCTGAATCTTTATTCAAAATCATAAATTCTGCAAACTGTGCCAAATATGCATTTGGATTAGGTTGTTTATACAAATTGTATTTTATATAATCTGCTTCTAAATTATACTTGTCTCCAAACGATATTTTAATGTCTTCTGGCATGTGATTAAAGTAATAATCGCGTAATAATTGTTTCCCAAAGTAATTACCTGAGGCATCATCCATTATTGTATAGCCTAAAGAATCTACACGCTGTTCTAATTGTTTACCATCGTAATAACTGCAATTAGAGCCAGTGCCTAATATACACACTACTGCAGCTTCGTCTTTAGCATTAATTGTTGAATACACAGCAGCCATTGTGTCTTCATTAACGGTTACGTCTGCGTTAGGGAAGAATTCTTGTAGTACTACTTTAAGCATTAGTCGTGGGTTTTCTGTACCACAACCAGCACCATAGAAATAAACATTGGTCACTTTTTCTCTATTTGATTTAAGTGTTTTATTCTTTTTTATGGTTTTTCGTAATTTCTTCTCAGAAAGAATGGCAGGGTTTAAGCCTTTAGTACGCATTTTTTCTAGTAATTGATTACCATTTTTATCTACAGCAATCCAATCGCATTTTGTAGAGCCACTATCAACAATTAAAATCATAATATAGAGTTATAAAAAAACGTAGTGTTTTCGGTTTAAGGAATTACACTACGTTTTAATTTTTAGTTTAATATTTATAAAGAATTTACTTTTTCGGCTAAATCTACTAATTTATTTGAATATCCAAATTCATTATCGTACCAAGATATTAATTTAAAAAATCCTGGATTTAATTCTATAGACGCTTCAGCATCAAAAATACTTGTTCTGGTATCACTTACAAAATCTTGAGAAACTACCATCTCGTCTGTATAGCCTAAAACACCTTTCATTGCGCCATTAGAAGCTTTTTTCATTGCAGATTTAATGTCTTCTAAAGAGGTTTCTTTTTTTGTTCTAACTGTTAAATCCACAACAGATACATCTACAGTTGGTACTCTAAACGCCATTCCTGTTAATTTACCATCTAATTCCGGAATCACTTTACCTACTGCCTTTGCAGCTCCTGTAGAGGTTGGTATAATATTAACCATTGCAGAACGTCCTAAACGATAGTTCTTTTTTGATGGTGAATCTACTGTATATTGTGTTGAAGTTGCAGCGTGTATGGTAGTCATTAATGCTTCTTCTATTCCAAAATTATCTTCTATTACTTTAGCTAAAGGCGCTAAACAATTTGTTGTACAAGATGCGTTGGACACGATAGTATTTGATGCTTTTAAATCTTGATCGTTTACGCCCATTACAAACATTGGAGCATCTTTACTTGGAGCAGAAATTACTACTTTTTTTGCACCTGCTTGGATGTGGTAATCTGCAGTTTCTAAAGTGGTAAAAATACCTGTACACTCTGCAACTACATCTACTCCTGCTTGATCCCATTTAAGGTTTTTTGGGTCTCTTTCTGCAGTTACTCTAATGATTTTACCTTCTACAATAAGGTTTCCGTCTTTAACTTCTATTTTCCCATCGTAACGTCCATGAACTGAATCGTATTCTAATAAATAGGCTAAATGATTAACGTCTAATAAATCGTTAATGGCTACAACCTCTACATTTTCTCGTTTAAGTGTTGCTCTAAATACGATTCTTCCAATGCGACCAAAACCGTTAATTCCTAATTTTAATGTTGACATATTTTTTATTGTTTAATTCTTAGTTATATTAAGTGGTCATTATATCTGACACACGTATTAATTCTTTATTAATTTCCGACTTTCCTTTTACTGCTCTATCTAAAGGAGTTAATTCAATTTTATCACTTAATAGTCCAACCATATAATTAGATTGTCCTTCTAATAAACTCTCTACAGCCTTTACTCCCATTCTACTGGCTAAAACACGATCGAAACAGGATGGCGAGCCACCTCGTTGCATGTGACCTAAAACAGAAACTCTTACTTCGTACTCTTCCATGTGCTCTTCTACATAGTCTTTAAGTTCAAAAACGTTTTTCCCTATTTTATCACCTTCAGCAACAACCACTATACTAGAGGATTTACCAGATTTTTTACTTCGTCTTAAGGAGTCTAATAATCTATCTAACCCTAAATCTTCTTCGGGAATAAGGATTTCTTCAGCTCCAGCTCCAACTCCAACATTTAATGCAATGTGACCTACATCGCGTCCCATAACTTCTACAAAAAATAAACGATTGTGCGAACTAGCAGTATCTCTAATTTTATCTATTGCATCTACTATTGTGTTTAAAGCAGTATCGTAACCTAAAGTATGTGAAGTTCCAAAAATATCGTTATCAATGGTTCCTGGGATTCCCATTACTGGAAAGTTAAATTCTTTATTAAATATTAATGCTCCTGTAAATGTTCCATCTCCTCCAATGGTAACTAAAGCATCAATCCCTTCGGCTTTAAGTGCATTATATGCTTTTTTTCTTCCTTCTGGTGTTCTAAATTCTTTAGATCTGGCAGATTTTAAAACAGTTCCTCCTTTATTAATAATACCTTTTACATTACGCGCAGTTAATTCTTTAAAATCGGCATCTATCATGCCTTCAAATCCTCGATAAATACCTACACATTCTATATTATGGTAAGCACAAGTTCTTGCCACAGATCGAATAGCTGCATTCATTCCTGGAGCATCACCTCCAGACGTCATTACTCCTATTTTTTTTATTTTATTTGACATGTTTTTCTGGTTTGATTTAGTAAAGCTAATAAACAATTATTACAATTATAGCACGATTTCGTATAAATTAACAGTGTTGCTAAAACGCAATCGTTTTCGTTAATAAAAAAATGTAAATCCTTGTGTTTGAAAGCAATTAAAAGGTGTTTTAAAACTCCTTTTTTTCAGATTTTGAAGATTTTTCTGAAGAATCCTCTGGTGTTTTTGTAGAAGATTCATCTGAAGATTTTTCGGTGTCTTTAGCTTCGGTTTTAAAACCAATTGAAGGTGGTAAATTACTAATACTATCTTGTTCTCTTAATCGTGCTTCGGCTTCTTCTTTAGCCTTTTTTTCTTCTTCTTGTTTTTCTTTACTTTTAAATATTTTGTTTAAAAGCTCATTCATAGTATCAAACTCTACACTATAAGAGAGTCCGATACCTTGTGTGTACCCTATTTCTTCTCCAAAATTTCTAATACTATTTTCCCTATTAAATACTTTTGCAGCCAAAGTCCCTTCATCATTTAATAAGAAATCTATTTGTACATCTCCTGCAACTGCTGTTTCGCTTGCACCTCCAATTGGTACACCAACTTTACCATTTACAAGGATACGATCACTAATTTTTGTTTGTAATGTAACACCAAATCTATCGTCTGTTTGAAAATCTGGCCTGTCTTGTCCTGCTTCGTAATTTAAGCCTATATTAAATTTACCATCTCCACTACTTAAAATACTGTTGACTAGTCCATTTAAACGCTCTGTTAAGGTACCTGTTAAACTTAAATCGTTTAATCCTCTATTAAAAGTTCCACTGGCTAAAAAGAAAAGCGCTTGTTTTTCTCTATCTTCTCGAGATTCCAATCTGTATTGAAGCTCCGATTTAATTGCAGAACTTACATTAGGGAACTTAAACTCGTAGTCTATTTCTGGTCTTTCTAACTGGTCTGTAAGTTTAATTTCTAATTTTACAGGTATGGTTCTATTAATAGGATTATCTAGTAATGCTGAAGGATTAGCGTTAGTTTCGTAAATGGCTTGGATATTTATTAAGGCTTTTAAAGGGTCTCCATTCCATTGTAATGTACTCTCATAAGGTTTTACAACGAAGCGTTTTTCGACTAAACCAGCATATAGGAAATTATACTCACCTTCGTACACAATAAAGTCACCATACATATCAAACTTTCCGTTGGTATTGATGTTGAATAGTAAACTTCCTACTCCTCTTCCTTTAATTGTACTTCCTGAGGTTTTATCGATTACAATTTCAATTTCTGCTTCTTCAGTGACATCCAATTCAAAATCCATTTGCAAGCCTGTTTCGTTTGCTATTTCAAACTCTCTGCCTTCCTCTTTTGCTAATTTTTCTTCTGGAGTTAAAAAATGAATGAATGAGTTGTCTCCAAACGATTCGTTATCGTTTAACGGAATTTTAAATACAGTTCCTGCCTTAGTTTCGGCTATAGCATTTATACGCAAGGCTTCGGTTGGTCCATAAAGTGATACTTCGCCTCCAATAAAACCTGTTCCATAGTATAAAGCATCTGGAGTTTCCTTAGTGTTTAACACCAATAATCGGTCTGAAGTAATATCTAAATCTAGCGACCATTTAGAAAAATTAACATGGCTAATGGAACCATTAAGTTTTCCTTTAGAATCAAATTTTGTATCTGTTATTGCAATATTATTAAAATTAAAACTTTGGTTATTAAGTGTTACTGAAGCATTATTTGCAAAACTATAATCGGTGTTTAATTCTATAACGCCTAAACCTCCATTTTCTATATTTAATTTACCATTTATATCTGGCTTATCTAAATTACCAATCACTTTTGCTGTACCAAAAACATCGCCTCTAATATCTTTTAAAACACCATCTAATAATGGATTTAGCGGAATTAAACTAAACTCTTTAAATGTTAAATCTACATCAATTACATTTTTGTTTTCTGCCACATTAATAGATCCAATGGCTGTAAATGAAGATTTAAAATCGTCTTTAATTTTAGCGTTTACCTTATAATTTGTTAGTGAAGCATCTCCTGTAATTTTAGCATCAAAAGAGCCTAAAAGATGTTTGTTTATGGTTAAATCGTCTATAACTATAGATGAGTTTGGTAAGTAATTCCCATTTTCTTGTAAAACATCTAATTTCCCATTAACGTTTCCTGCTAAGGATAAACTATCTATTCGAGGTGTTATTTTGGCTAAATCAACATCTTTAAAATTTAGTTTTAAGTCTTTGTAATTTTCTCCTCTTAAAACACCTGCGAGTTTAATTTCTTCGTTATTATGATTCATTATTAGTTGCTCGATATTAAAATTTTTAAAATCGCTATCGAAAACTACTTTATTATAATTGTCTTGTTTATTATTTAAATACCAAGTATTGCCTTTAAAAGTAACATCCGACTTTTTAAATCCTACAACCGATTTGTTTTCGGCATCTATGGTATGGTAAAAACTTAAATTAAAATCGTCTGTATTGCCTTTTCCGCCTTTAAACTCAGAGCGCATAAACAACGTATCATTTACTGTAACATTAATGAGGTTAAATTTTGAGACATCGTAAAACTTAGTGTTAATGCTATCGACCTCGATATATGTATTAAATAATGGATTATTATTATCTACTTGCAACTCTATATCTTTTGCGAAATAATTAAATAATTCTATTTGTGGCGATTTAAAGGACAGTTTAAACTCTTTTTCGTCTGTTTCTACTCTACCTCTTATATTGGTGTTTGCACCTAGTTTTAATTCTGGATAAAAGACTTCTACAATTTTATTGTATATTTTAAAATTGAAGTCTATGTATTGATAACTATCTATAGGTGTTTTAGTATATTTTGTATAAATACTACGTACAGAATTATCAAAAAGCGTTGGTATGTCTTCAAACTTAAAAACTCCACTTAATTGACCCTCTATAATATCTGGTGAGTTTACTTTTATAAAGTGAACCTCTTTATTAAAGGTCGAGGTTACCGCAAAATCTTTAAACTCGTAAGTATCATTCTCGTTTACGTATTTTGTGTTTTTAAATGAAATATCACCAACCACATTATCAACGGTTGTGCCTTTCATGTTCATTTCTACTTCACCTTCAAATGTAGATAGTGTATTTTTTGTGATTAAATTAAGTGCTTTTAAATCTGCATAATCAACATCTGCAACAAAATCAAAAACATATATGGTTTTTGAGAAATCTGCGAGTCCGTCAAATTTTAATTTCAAATTTTTATCGTTAGACACTAGTTTTCCGTTAAACACTTTCTCCTTTAGTTTACCTTCAACATTTATTTCTCTATAAGTATAGTTATTGTAATTAAGACTGTAAATGCTTCCAAGTAAATTGGTGCTTACATTTTCTTTTGTAAAACCACGACCATCAACATCTAAATTTAGTGAGGTTTTACCCAAAGTTTTATCATCTAAAAATTTACCGATTTCAAATTCGTCTAAAATTATATTTCCTTGATAGTTGGCATTATTAATGTCGTTAATTCTATTAATAACCAAATCAGTATCAACATAACCTAAATTGGTGTTTATTTCAAAATCTGCAACCACTTTAGAGGTTGTTATTTTTGTGCTTCCAACTAGTTTAAAATTTCCTAGTTTATCAAATATTGCAGGAATGGATTGACCTAAAACGTTTGGTAGTAACCGTTTTAAATCTTTATAATTTGAAGATAAATTAGAAAACTCGCCTTGCATGGCAAAGTTATTGTCTTCGCTGTTAAAAAGATTTTTAAAGTTTATATCACCATAAATTTTGGTGTTTGAGCTTGTATTAAGCCTAAGGTTATTGGTTGTTAAGTTATTTAACGTTCCGCTTACTGTAGTACTAAATGTTGCGTGTTGTCCTTTTCCAAATTCGTTATAAAAGGTGTTTAATTCGTCTAATGCAATGTCTGCATCGTTAAATTTGGCGTTAACTTTAACTTTGTCTTCAAACTCTTTAAAATCTTCTCTATTATAACTAAAAATCAATTCGCCTTTTAAAGAGGAATTTTCAGTTTCTATATCTAATTCATCAAACCGCATTTCTTCTAAAGTATAGGAGAAATTAGTGACCATTTTTTTCATTTTTAATCCTCTACTATCATTAAAAGCCAGTTTGTTTATTCTTGCTTTAACATCGCTTCCATCGATTAAAAAATTTGTAGCATTAATATTTAAGTTATTAAATTCAATGATTTTAGGCGTTTCTTTATTTTCATTAATCATCCTAAAAGCACCATCGTATATAGTAACATCGCTAGAAGATAATAAAAAGTCACTTTTGTCTGGTCTTGGATTATCATCATCAAAACGCGCTACAAACACATCTAAATTAGTGTCTGTCTCGCCTTTATAAGTTACGACATTAAATTCAAATTTTTCTAAATCGATATCACCAAAATTTAGCGTACCATTTATTAAATTCTTAAAATTTATAATAGACGTGTTTAATTCTGAAGCACTTATAAGGGTATCTTTTTTAAAATCTTTAATTAAAATTTCCTTAAGCTCAACATCGCCATTAAACTGAAGTCCAACTCTACCAACATTAATATCTGTTTTATAGGTTTGGTTTAAATAGTGTGTAGCCTCTGTACCTAAACGGGTTTGAACTACTGGAATAGACAACAATAGCACCAAAATGATGAAGAGTAGCAAAATAATTGCTATAAGTTTTAATACTATTTTGAGAAACTTTTTGATAGGTTTTTAAAGTAAAAAATTGTTTTTAATTATACTACTTTTGCAATTACGAATTACAGATGCCATTTAGATGTCCATTTGTTTTCAAAATTAACAATTATTGTGCCTAATATTTAATAATGTCTTCACAAAATATTTATATACTTGGAATAGAGAGTTCTTGCGACGATACTGCTGCTTCTGTAATACATAACGGTAAAATTTTAAGTAATGTTATTGCAAGCCAAAAAATACACGAAGAATATGGTGGAGTTGTACCAGAATTGGCGTCTCGTGCGCACCAGCAAAACATTGTTCCTGTTGTAGATCAAGCGTTAAAAAAAGCAGGAATTAGAAAAGAGCAATTACAGGCTGTAGCTTTTACTCGTGGACCAGGTTTAATGGGATCGTTACTGGTTGGTACCTCGTTTGCTAAGTCTTTTGCTTATGGTTTAAATATTCCATTAATAGATGTTAACCACATGCAAGCGCACATTTTAGCGCATTTTATAGATGAAGAGGGTTTTAAAAAACCACCATTTCCTTTTTTAGCCATGACTATTTCTGGTGGTCACACACAAATTGTAAAAGTGAATCATTATTTTAATATGGAAGTTATTGGAGAAACCATAGATGATGCTGTTGGTGAAGCGTACGATAAAAGCGGAAAAATTTTAGGCTTAGGCTATCCTGCAGGACCAGAAATAGATAAACGTGCTCAATTAGGAAACCCAAAAGCACATCAATTTACTAAGCCTAAAGTTGAAGGTTTAAACTTTAGCTTTTCCGGTTTAAAAACTGCGATTCTCTATTTTATTCAGCGCGAAGTTAAAGCGAATCCTAATTTTATAGAAGAAAATATAAATGATGTTTGCGCCTCAATACAATACACTATTATTGGCATTTTAATCGATAAACTAAAACTAGCCTCTAAACAAACTGGGATTAAACATATTGCTATTGGTGGAGGAGTTTCTGCTAATTCCGGAATTAGAAAAGCATTAAAGGATGGTGAGCAAAAGTTTGGTTGGACTACTTATGTGCCTAAATTTGAGTTCACTACAGATAATGCTGCAATGATTGCTATTGTAGGATATTTAAAATATTTAGAAGGTGATTTTGCCAAGCAAGATGTTATGGCTGCAGCACGCTTAAAACTATAAAACTCACAATTGTTAAAATCCTGTTGATAATCTTATTCAATTGAATTAAAACCTACTCTTAATTTGCTTTTTTTTGTCAATTAACACAAAAACTATTTAAAAATGCCAAAATCTACATTCCTACTATTTCTTTTTGCAACAATTTTTTTAAACGCTCAAAACTCTGTTAAAAAAGAGATTGCATTAATCGAAGATGCTGCACAAGCAGAAGCATATTTAGAAACCAATAGCTCCAAAGACAATAAACTATTAATCTTTAACGAAGAAAAGCACAAAACTAAATTAGCAAAAGAGCTACTCACTGCTCCTGTTGGATCCACAATTGTTAAAAAGGGAGAACGTGCAAAAACGTATTACAAAATTACCGAAAGCAGTAAACTACCTCACTATAGAATTAGTTACATTTACTTTGATGGCACTAGACTAGATGCACAAACCATAAGTAATTATAAAAATCAAATTTTTAATAAATATAAAAAAGGAAAATCTTTTAACGATTTAGCCAGACGCTATTCTATGGCTAAAAATGCTAAATCTGGAGGTGATTCTGGTTGGCTACAAGAAGGAAGTTTACCAGTAGAAATCGAAAACGAAGCTTTTGATTTAACACACAATGTCGATGATATATATACTGTAAGAATCCCTGAAAATGATGCCTCTTACATTATTGTAAAAACCCACAGAATACAAGAAATTAAAGAGATTAAAGTTTTAAAAATTGTAGATAAAAAATAGATGCAATTATTTTATACACCAAATATAGCTGAGGATACTAAACAGTTTACTTTTAATAAAGACGAAAGTAAGCATATAGTTAAGGTGTTACGTAAACAAGAAAATGACCTTTTACAAATCACCAATGGTAATGGCTGGTTGTTTACTGCAAAAATTACTATTGCAGACGCTAAAAAATGCACTGTTTGTATTGAAAAATCTACTTTTGAGCAACCAAAACCTTACAAATTACACTTAGCTGTTGCTCCAACAAAAATGAATGACAGATACGAGTGGTTTTTAGAAAAAGCTACAGAAATTGGTGTAGAGAGCATCACTCCTATTATTTGCGATCATAGTGAGCGCAAAACTATTAAACCAGAACGCTTTGAGAAAATAATACAGTCTGCGATGAAGCAATCACTAAGTAATTATTTGCCAAAACTTAACGCTACTATTGCTTTTAAAGACTTTATTGCACAAGATATTTCTGGTGATTTATTTATTGCGCATTGCGAAGATACTAACCGAAAATCACTTAAAAAAGAGATACAACCCAATAAAGACATTACAATTTTAATTGGTCCTGAAGGCGATTTTTCTGTTAAAGAAATCGAAACAGCACTACAACATCATTTTATTCCTGTAACTTTGGGAAACACAAGATTACGAACTGAGACAGCTGCTATTGTTGCATGTCATGCTGTAGCTTTTGTAAATGAAACTATTTAATAGAACTGTAACTTAAAATGAAATTATCAATCTCTCTTTTATTCTCACTATTTACAGTGGTATCGTTTTCGCAAGACCTCGCCATATTAAAATATAATGGTGGTGGAGATTGGTACTCAAACCCAACAGCATTGCCAAACCTTATTGCGTTTTGTAATGCAAATATAAATACAAAAATAAAAGAGAAACCAGACCAAGTTGAAGTTGGAAGCATAGATATTTTTCAATATCCTTTTTTGCACATGACAGGTCATGGAAACGTATTTTTTAGCGACAACGAAGCAGAAAACCTACGTACTTATTTGGAGTCTGGTGGTTTTCTTCATATTGACGATAATTATGGGATGCAACCTTATATTACTAAAGAATTAAAAAAAGTATTTCCAAATCAGGAATTAGTAGAGTTACCAGCAAATCACAAATTGTTTAACACTGCATTTTCATTCCCAAAAGGCTTGCCAAAAATTCATGAGCACGATGGAAAAAGACCACAAGCTTTTGGCTTATTTTACAAAGAACGTTTAGTAGTTCTTTTTACTTTTGAAAGTGATTTAGGAGATGGTTGGGAAGATGCAGAAGTGCATAACGACCCAGAAGAAGTGCGCCAGAAAGCTTTAAAAATGGGAGCAAATATCATTAAATATGCTTTTGAAAATTAATCGTGCTATTTTGTACTTGGAAATAACTTTATTTAAAACACTTCTCGATACAATGCCACATGCTTCAAAATCACTAAAAGTTGAGCCATTTATATTGAATACTAAAAATGCAACTTAACCACTACAATACACCATTTAAAAAACAAAAATTTCCAATTACTATAGTTTGCGAAAACATATCTAATGCGCCAAATATTGGGAGTTTGTTTAGGACTGCAGATGCTTTTGGAGTGGAAAAAATTTATTTTTGTGGTGAGTACATTTCATTAGGTAGAAGAATGACTAAAACCTCTCGTGCTACTGAAAAAGTTGTGGATTACGAAATAAAACTAAAGGCTTTAGACATAGTAAAACAATTAAAAACTGAAGGGTATTTAATAATAGCTCTCGAAATTACATCTGAAAGTAAATCGCTTCAAAACGAGATATTTACAACGCAACAACCAATAGCAATAGTTATTGGAGATGAAAATTTTGGTGTTTCTGAAGCTATTTTGCAATGTTCAGACACCATTAATCACATTAATATGTATGGACAAAATAGCAGTATGAATGTTGTACAAGCCACAACTATAGCGTTATATGAAATAACTAAACAACTTTTATAAACCAAAGCTACAAATTTCTATATTTACTTCATGAACTCAAAAGCAATTTCAAACGGAATATTAAGAGCATTAGCCATTATAGTTGGTGTAGTTTTACTATTATGGTTTTTATATAAAATCCAATCTGTTATCGTTTATTTGGTGATTGCTGGTATATTTTCGCTTTTAGGACGTCCAATAGTATTGTTTTTAAAACGAAAATTCAAATTTCATGATACCCTTGCAGTAATCGTAACTATGCTTCTATTTTTAGCTATTATTTTTGGTATTATTAGCTTATTTATTCCTTTAATTATAGAGCAAGGACAAAATTTATCGTTATTAGATATTAATTTATTACAAGAAAATGTAGAAAGACTTTATAAAGAAGCCATAAGCCATTTTGGTCTTGCACAAAACGATGTAGAAGAGTCTATAAAGGATTCTAAAATAATGTCTAAAATAGATTTCGGGATTATACCAAACTTTTTAAACACTGTAATTAGTGGCTTCGGAAGCTTTAGCATTGGTTTGTTTTCTGTTCTGTTTATATTATTCTTTTTCTTAAAAGACAGCAAATTATTTAGCAATAGCATACTAACTATCTTACCTAAAAAGCATGAAGCGCGATTAAGAAAATCGTTTCAAACCATAAGAGATTTACTCTCTAGATACTTTGGAGGTTTACTGCTACAACTCGTTATTTTGTTTGTAATTTACTCTGTAGTTTTACTCATATTTGGTATCGAAAATGCCGTAATTATTGCAACACTTTGTGCGCTTTTAAATGTTATTCCTTATGTTGGACCAATTATAAGTGCTTTTTTACTCGTTTTATTAAGTATGTCTAGTAATCTTGGAGAAAGCTTTAGCGACGTCATTTTACCAAAAACCATTTATGTAATGATTGGCTTTTTAATCGCGCAGTTAGTCGATAATTTTTTCAGTCAGCCCTTTATTTTTTCAAAAAGTGTAAAATCGCATCCATTGGAAATTTTCTTAGTTATCATAATAATTGGATTGCTTTTTGGTATTGTTGGTCTTATTGTAGCCATACCATTATATACTGCACTAAAAGTTATTGCTAAAGAGTTTTTGTCTGAATATCGTGTGGTTAATAAATTAACAGAAAGTTTAAATGATTAAATTAGATGATTTTATATTATCTCCTGAAAAACAGGAATTTATAAATAATAATTTAAATTCTGATATCACCCAATTATTATTAAAAGGAATACCATTTACTTCAACTGAAACTAAAGCAATTATAGAGCAAATTGAGGCTAAAAACAAAAGCAAAAAGAAGTTGCCAACCTGGTTTTCTGCAAAACATATTTACTATCCAAACAAGCTTAATATTGAACAAACCTCTTCAGAAATTACAGCAAAATTTAAAGCCAATTTAGTAAGTGGTAAAAGTTTAATAGATCTTACAGGAGGTTTTGGTGTTGATAGTTTCTATTTTTCAAAACACATTGAAAAGGTTACGCATTGCGAGATTAATCCAACTTTATCTAAAATAGTAGCGCATAATTTTAAGCAACTCAACATTAGTAACATAACTTGTATAGCTAGTGATGGCATTGAAGCGTTAAAAACAATCAATACACCTTTCGATTGGCTTTATATAGATCCTTCTCGAAGAGATGATAGTAAAGAGAAAGTATTTTTATTAAAAGATTGCCTTCCAAATGTTCCTAAGTATTTAGGCTTGTTTTTTAAATATGCCGAGCATATACTAATTAAAACATCGCCTTTATTAGATATAAGCGCAGCCATAAATGAATTATCTAATGTTAAAACAATATATAGCGTAGCTGTAAATAACGACGTTAAAGAATTACTTTTTGAGTTACAACGCGATTATAATGAATCAATTACCATTAAAACAGTTAATATAAAAAAGGAAACGGAAGAACATTTTGAATTTCAATTACATGAAGAAAGTTCTAATCAACCTGATTTTAGCAAGCCACTCACCTATTTATATGAGCCTAATGCAGCCATTTTAAAAACAGGAGCATTTAATACAATTGCAACAAAATTAAACATTTATAAACTACATAAACATTCGCATTTATATACTAGCGATACCTTAATTGAATTTCCTGGCCGAAGATTTAAAATTGAAAAAGTTGCTGAGTATAATAAAAAACGATTTAAACGCGAGTTTAATATAGAAAAAGCCAATGTGACTACACGTAATTTTCCTGAAACAGTATCTCAAATTAGAAAAAAACTATCTCTTAAAGATGGTAGCGATACTTATCTGTTTTTTACTAGAGACATTAACAATATTACAATTGTAATTAGCACTAAGAAAGCAAAAAAATAGCCTCTACAAAATTTGTAAAGGCTATTGTAATCTATACCAACTAACGTATTATAAATCTGTTGGCGACGTTTCAACTATTTCATTATTAGAATCAACTATAATCTCTATTTCACTACATGAACTCATGTTAAGTTCAATTTTATTACCAGGTATATTAGGATCTGTACTCTCTACTAAAAGTAAAACATATCCATCTGAAAACGAACGCCAATTTGTTGTTGTTCCAGGCATAACGGCTAAATCTGAACTAATTAAAGTCACATTATTTAATACTTTAAAATGAAATGGTAATGTTCCATTATTTATTAAACGTGCTTGAGGATTGGTGTTAACACAAGTAGAGTTTAAAGCTTCTGTATCTGTTAAAGAGCTTTGCTCTACTATTTCGTTGTCCAAAGATTCTACAGTACAACTTGTAAATGATAGAGTAATAATAGCAATAGCTATTAATTTAAGTAGGTGTTTCATTATTTAAATTTTATTTGGGAGTGCAAATGTACAATTGAATTGTAGGATAATAATTTACAATGCAAATATATTAATTAATATCTACAAAATGCATATTTATGAGTTAAAATACATTTTCGTGTAAGAAATACTTAATAATTAATGGAAAAAGGAATTGTAAAACTAGTATTAATTTTCTGTAAAAAAATAAGAACCTGTAATAATTAAAGTTTATTGTTTGTATTAAAGTTGAAGTTGGTAATGAGTTATTTTTTGTAGTTATTACGCTAATAAAAACCAGAGTTTACTATTAGATTTGAAAAAAACAAATTATGAATCAATGGTTTAAGTTTAGTACAGATGGTTTTTTATCAATTATTTTAACAGCAGTTGGGATTTATATTGCGACTATTATTTGCACTCGTATTGCTGGTAAACGTAGCTTCTCTAAAATGTCTAGTTTCGATTTCGCAATGACAGTTGCAATTGGTTCTATAATCGCGACCACCATTGTCTCTAAATCTGTAAGTTTACAAGATGGCATAGTTGGTATAGCCATTACCTATTGTTTACAATTAGGTATGGCCTATTTAAGACGATTTGGTTTTATTGAAAAAATTGTAGATAATTCGCCATTACTTTTAATGGACCAACAAGAAATACTACATAAAAACCTCAAGAAAGTTCGTGTAACAGAAGATGATTTACGTTCTAAATTAAGAGAAGCTAACGTTTTAGAGTTATCTCAAGTACGTGCTGTGGTTATGGAAGCCACTGGAGATATTGCGGTTTTACACAGTACTGATAAAAATGAAAAACTCGAAGATTGGCTATTAAAAAATGTAGAGCGTTAAATCATAAATATGCCAGAATCTGTAAAAGCGTATTGCGTACAATTATCTGGACAACTCCTAGTATTAAGACCAGTAAACAGACTAAAAGCTGGTAAAACTAATTGAAACTCTGTAACCTGAAAACAAGGTAATTTTATGCGTTGTTTCCCCTTTCCGTTAATATAAACACCAGGATGTGTGTGTCCGGAAATAGTGAAGTTCTCTTCAGAATTTTCTAATTTATTATGTACAAAATTTATAGTTTCAATAGTAAGTGAAGGTTTATAAATTTTAATATTAAAAGCCTCGTAAACGTCTCTATTTAGCTTATCATGATTTCCAATAATTAACTGCAACTTTAAATTAGGGAATTTTTTCAGCCAATTTTTAAACGTTTCTAACTCTGTATTGTATTCCGCATGAAACAAATCGCCAACAATAATCAATGTTTCGGCATTAAAATGATTAATTAAAAGTTGTAATCGCTCTAAATCATCATCTAGTACTTGTGAGGAGATTGGAATACCATGTTTTCTAAAATGTGCCGATTTTCCAATATGTAAATCACTAAGGATTAACGCTTTTTTAGCGTCCCAAAATAATACGCGTTGGTTGGTGAGTGTAAATGTTTCTGAATTACAAACTATAGATTTAGTGATTATTTTCATTAGTCATCAAATTTATAAACTTGTTTTTGAATGCGCTCAATACGTTTTGTTAAATCTTCGTTAGTCATTGTTCCTCTTAAGCTATCTACTTTTAACGGAAAACTTAATGGTGTAAACGATTTTGCGTGTTTAATTACAATTTTACTTTTAGAAATACGCTCAAATGCAGCTCTTAATCGCACTTCTTCTAATTCCTGATTAAATACTTCTGTATAGGCTTGTTTTAGCAATAAATTTTGTGGTTCATACTCATCCAAAACTCTAAAAATTAATCCAGAAGAAGACTGCAAACTTTTGCTGTTTTTTCGTGTTCCAGGTTGTGTTTGTACCACCAAACCAGCAACTACAGCAATATCTCTAAATTTACGAGATGCCATTTCACTTGCATTAATACTGGCTGTAACATCTTCCATTAAGTTTTCTTTTGAAAGAATATCGTGAATAGAGGCTTCATTTAAAGGTAATTTTTGGTCACTAAGTAGTTCAAATCCATAATCATTCATTGCAATTGTAAACGTTAATGGTTTTAATTTACTAATACGATAGGCCATTAAAGAGGCAATGATTTCATTCACTATGCGACCTTCAAAAGGATACATGTATAAATGATGTCCTTCTTTTGTTTCAATTAATTCAACTAAAAACTCATTGGCTTTAGGAATATGAGAATAATCGTCTTGTCTGTAAAGAAGAGGATGTAAAAATTTTAGTTCTTTTTCTCTATTATTTGGCGTTAAAGCATCGCTTAGTTTTAATCTTAAAAAATGGGTTAAATAAGAGGTTAACGGAAGTCTTCCTCCTAGCCAACTTGGCGTAATTGCTTTTTTAGATTTGCTTAATTTTACCAAAGCAGTCATATCTTTTATTTGTTTGAGCTCTAAAACTCTTCCTGCTAAAACAAAAGCATCTCCTTTTTTTAGTTTGGAAATAAAAAACTCTTCAATTCTACCAATATATCCTCCTGGAAAGAATTTAACTAAAAGCATGGATTCGCTTACAATAACTCCAATGTTCATGCGATGTAACATGGATATTCTTCTGCTCTTTACTCTATAAATACCATCGTCGTCTAAAACAACTTTATGAAATTCTTCGTAAGCTTTTAATGTATTTCCTCCTTGGGTTATAAAATGGATGGCCCAATTAAAATCATCTTCTGTAAGATATAAAAATGCGTGCGTATTTCTAATTAAATTGAAGGTGTCTTCGGCTTTAAAACCTTCTCCAACAGCTAAAGTAACTAAAAACTGAACCAACACATCGTAAGTTAATACCATTGGATATCTGGCTTCAATTTCGTTTTGTTTAACCGCTTCCTTAACAGCTGCAACCTCAATAAGTTGTAAGGAGTGTGTTGGCACAAAATATATTTTTGAGCGCTCGTAAGGAGAATGACCACTTCGACCTGCTCGTTGCATAAAACGTGCGATTCCTTTTACAGAACCTATTTGTATTACACAATCTACAGGTTTAAAATCGACACCTAAGTCTAGTGACGAAGTGCATACTACTGCTTTTAGTAAGCCGTTAGAAATAGCGTCCTCAATCCAATTGCGCTGTGCTTTATCTATAGAACCATGGTGGATAGCAATTTGTCCTGCCAAATCTGGTGCTTCTTCTAAAATAATTTGATACCACAATTCGCTTTGATTACGTGTATTTGTAAAAATTAGCGTGGTATTATTCTCATAAATTATTGGTACAATTTTAGAACTCATAGATTTACCTAAATGTCCAGCCCATGGCAACTCTTCTACAACATCTGGTAACACAGATATAATATCAATTTTCTTTTTCTCTTTAGCTTTTATCATTGTGGTTTTAACACCTTTGTATGGTATTAAAACGTTTTTAGCGTCTTCTAAATTTCCAATGGTGGCTGTTATTCCCCAAATTCTTAATTTAGGCGATAAGACTTTTAAACGTGTTATGGCCAATTCTGTAAGTACACCTCGTTTTGATCCTAGTAATTCGTGCCACTCGTCCACAGCCACACAATTTAGAGTTTTAAACCATCTGGAATTATTTTTTTGTGAGAATAATAAGTGTAAAGTTTCTGGAGTTGTTAATAAAACATCAGGCATTAAACGTTCCTGACGTCTTCTGTCTTTTTGAGGTGTATCTCCATTTCGAACTTCTACTGTCCAATCCAAGCCAATCTCATTAACAGCTACAGTCATTGCTTTAGCCAAATCCTTTGCAAGAGAACGCAGTGGACTTACCCAAATTAACTTTAATCCTTTTTTATAGTGTTTGGGTTGGTTTAAATAATCAATAACTACTGCAATAAAAACAGAAAACGTTTTACCAAAACCAGTTGGAGCAACTACAACACCACTATAATTATTGCTGTAACGTTCCCAAGTTTGGGACTGAAAGCTAAAGGGTTGCTGATTTTTATCTGCCATCCAGTTTTCAATTATTTTATAGCCTTCAGTATGTTTAAATGTGCTCATTTATTGTGCTTCTATTAAGGCTTTAACAGATTCTATAGTATCTATTTCGTCTGCGGTTTTATCTCTTCTCCATCGCTTAATTCTTGGGAAACGTAAGGCTACTCCACTTTTATGGCGATTACTAACTGCAATACCTTCAAAAGCAATTTCAAACACTAATTCTGGTTTTACTGTACGAACAGGTCCAAATTTTTCGGTAGCATTTTTTGTTACCCAACGCGAAACTTCTGTAATTTCTTTATCAGTTAAACCAGAGTACGCTTTAGCTACAGTTACTAATGTATTGTCCTTTTTAACTGCAAAGGTATAATCTGTGTATTTAGAGCTTCGTCTTCCACTACCTTTTTGTGCATAAATCATAACAGCATCAATGGTTAGCGGATCGACTTTCCATTTCCACCAATCTCCTTTTTTACGACCAACATGATATGGAGAGGCTTTCTGTTTCAGCATTAAACCTTCACTATTAAAACGTCTAGCCGAATTTCTTAATACATCTAATTCGTTCCAATTATTAAATTGTATAATTTTAGAAAGCTTAAGTAATTCATTTTTATTAAACTTAAAAAGTTGTTCTAGTTTTTCCCTTCTTTGTTGCATGCCCAGATTACGAATATCTTCGCCATTTATTTCTAATAAATCATAAACATAAAAGCCAACAGGCACATCTGTCAATAATTTTTTAGTTACATTTTTCCTGTTTAAACGCTTTTGCAAATCATTAAATAGCAATACTGTACTGTCTTTAATTGCTAATATTTCGCCATCGATAACAAAGTCACCTTTAAGTTGGGAAATAGCGTCAACAAGCTCTGGGAATTGAGTAGTTACCAGCTCTTCGCCACGCGACCAAATGTAAATTTCATCATTACGTTTTACTATTTGACCTCTAATACCATCCCACTTATACTCTACTTGCCATTCGTTTGTATTTCCTAATTCATTTAAATCTTTATCCAAAGCATAAGCCAAGAAAAATGGATAGGGTTTAGAATTATCATAGTTTATATGTTGTCCTGTAAGTAACTCCTCAAATGCAATGGAATCTACTGTCCAATTACCAATTATACTATGCATTAATTGATTGGCATCAATGCCAGAAAGCTTAGCCAAAGCATTAACCAATGTTTTTTTAGAGACACCAATTCTAAAACTCCCTCCTATTAACTTATTAAAAATTAAACGCTCTTGAGTACCCAAACCATTCCACGCTTCTAGTACATAGTCTTTTTTTTCAATGTCTGATTTAGCTTTTAAAGCTTTAAGCTCTGACATCCAAAGATGTAGAGGTTTTTCAATTTTTTGCTCTGTATTTGGTAATAATAACGCTAATGTTTCTCCTAAATCTCCAACAGTACTATAACTTTCTAAAAATAACCATTCTGGTAAATTAGTGATTTCCATACACCATTGTTTAAGTAAAGTAGATTTTACTGGTCGAGATGGTCTTTTCCCAGTAAATAAGGCTATAACCCAAAGTTTATCTTTATCTGGTGCAGTTTTAAAATAATGCACTAAAGCTTCAATTTTCGCATTAGTTTTATTTGTGATTTCTATAGCACTAATTAATGTTGAGAAATTTTTCATACTTCAATTTCTTTTTCAATTGTACTAGCTTCTCTATTTAATTCTTCTTCGCCATATTCGGTTCTTAATTCTTCGGAATAGATTCCGATTTCATTAAGATATTTTGAAAATGTAGCTTGCGAGCCATGAGTTACATATACTTTTTCGGCTTCTGTTGCTCTAACAGCATCAAGTAAACCCTTCCAATCTGCATGATCACTAACTGCAAATCCAGCATCTACACCTTTCCATCGTCTATTTCCTCTAATGTGCATCCAACCAGAACATATAGCTGTTGAAGCATTAGGAACACGTTTTAGGAGTTTAGAACCTAATAATGCAGGAGGTAGAATTACTATTTTATTTTGAATAGTTTTTTTATCGAAATCATTAGCAATCAATTGTGTGTCTGGTAATTTTATACCAGATGAAGCTATTGCTGTATTTAAATTATGTATAGCTCTATGCACGTAGATATTATCCATTCCATCAATTAACGACATAATGCGTTGTGCTTTTCCTAAAGAATAGCCTATAAAAACGCTTGTTCTATTGTTTTTTTTATTTTGAGTGACCCAATTTTGAAGTTCTTCTTGTAGATTAGCTTCACTTTTCCAGTTATAGATAGGAAGCCCAAAGGTACTTTCGGTAATAAACTCATTGCATTTAACCGATTCGAAAGGTGTTGAGATTAAATCCGGTTGGGTTTTATAGTCTCCAGAAAACACAATAGTATAGCCTTTATATTCAAGTCGAATTTGTGCAGAGCCAATAATATGACCTGCAGGAAAAAAAGTAACATTCACACCATTAATAGTTTTTGGTTGATTGTATCCCATACTTTCAATAGAAATATCAGCACCTAAGCGGTGTTTTAAAATGGCTTTAGAGTCGTCATGACATAAGTAGTGCTTATTTCCCCAACGCGAATGATCTGCGTGTCCATGAGAAATTATAGCATAATCAACAGGTAGCCAAGGATCTAAATAGAATTTTCCAGGAATACAGTAAATCCCTTTTTTAGTGAATTTTATAAGTTTCAATAATTAAAATTTTGAATGCTTATAAAGTTAAGGATTAGGAAATATACAATTTAACTTTATAACATAAATTTATAATGCAATTGCTTAAAAATAATGGTAGAAACAAAAAAGCTTCACTAAATATAGTGAAGCTTTAAGTGAGCCCTGAAGGATTCGAACCTTCGACCGCCTCCTTAGAAGGGAGGTGCTCTATCCAGCTGAGCTAAGAGCCCTTAACTCAAAAAAGTCGGGGTGGCAGGATTCGAACCTGCGGCCTCCACGTCCCAAACGTGGCGCGATAACCGGGCTACGCTACACCCCGAAAATGGTTATCAAAAATTAATTTGAAAAAATTGCGGAGAGACAGGGATTCGAACCCTGGGTAAGTGTTTCCACCTACGACGATTTAGCAAACCGCTCCTTTCGGCCACTCAGGCACCTCTCCGATTATTAATGAACTTTGCAATAAATTGCGGATGCAAATGTAACATAACATCCTAAATTAAGCAACAAATTTATTTACTTTTTTAATTTTTTATTCTGGGTACTCAATTCTTAAATGGTAAATATTTGCAAGCTTGCGTTTTAGCACTTTTTTTATAGATTCAATTTCTCTAAAAGTTATGTTTGCATTTAAAAATTGGCCACTCTCCATTTGTTTTGTTATAATTGTTTCAACAAAAGTATCAATTTTAGTTGATGTAGGTTCTTTTAAGCTTTTTGATGCCGCTTCCACACTATCACACATCATTAAAATTGCTGTTTCTTTACTAAATGGCATTGGGCCAGGATACGCAAAATCGTCTTCGCTAACCTCTTCATCTATGGCTTTAGCTTTCATATAAAAATAATAGACTTTACTGGTGCCATGGTGTGTACGGATAAAGTCTATAACACGATCTGGTAAATTATTTTTTTTTGCAATTTCAATACCATCGAAGGTATGATCTATTATAATTTTAGCACTTTCTTTAGGAGATAATTCGTCATGCGGATTTATACCATTAGATTGATTTTCTGTAAAGTAGGTTGGGTTTTTCATCTTACCAATATCATGATACAATGCTCCAACTCTAACCAACATCGTATTTGCTCCTATTTCGTTAGCTACTGCTTCTGCAAGATTTGCTACATTTAGTGAATGATGAAACGTGCCTGGTGCTGTGTTTGATAATTCTTTTAAAAGTTTAGAATTGGTGTCTGATAATTCTAATAAAGAAACATCGGAAACCAAACCAAATATTTTTTCATAGACATAAATAAGTGGTTGAACAAATAAAGTAGCTAATCCACAAAGAATAAATAATCCGAAGGTTTTCCACTCCAAGGCTATAATGCTTCCTTCATGAATTACAAAAAAAGCAAAATAAGAGATGATATAAATTAATGTTATTTGTCCAACAGAAATAAAGAGGTTTGCACGCTTATAAAGTTCAGAGACTGTTAAAATAGTTACTATTCCTGCGATAATTTGAAGAAACATATACTCATAGCTATTAGGAACAATAAATCCTAAAAGTAAAACAGTAATAACATGAGTGAAGAGTCCTAGTCTTGCATCAAAAAAAGCTTTTAAAACTAACGGAAGAATACAAATAGGAACAACATATACATATTTGGAATTATAATTTACCACTAGTATTGTTATAAATATCATCAAAAACACATTGAAGAATATAAATGTAACTTTAGTGTTATTATCAAAAACTTCTAATCTATATTTTCTAAGAAAGAGCAAAAGCATTAATAATGCTAATGCAACTAAAACAGTGTATGCAATTACTACTAGATTATAATTTGCTTGATTCCAAACTTGCGACTCATACTCCTGCTCTAGTGATTTTAAAATATCGTATTTTTCGCCTTCAACAACTTCTCCTTTGGATATAATTAATTGATCTTTTTCTATACTTCCCCTTACATACGCTATTTTTTTGAGCTCTTCTTCTAAAACTTTTTCAGAGAATGTTTTATTATAACTTAAATTAGCCTCAAGTGCATCATAAAGTATTGCAGTTACTACCTTTGCATTAGCAAAATCTTCATTAGAATTTTGATTAACTATTTTTGATATTTCATCTTGTTGCGTTAATTCCGAATAGGTTACAATCTTCTTTTCTGAATTGTTTTCTAGCAAAACTACTTGCGTTTCAGGGCTAAAACCGTAATCAGAATCTAACAACCCATTTGAATAGATTGACTCCAATATTTTAGTTCCTAAATCACTTAATTCTTTTTGTTTTCTAGTACTTATAGAATCTGGTAAAGAGGATGTTAAAAGCGCATCAAATTTATCGCTTACACTTTTAAAAATTTCAGTCTTAATATTAAAGTATTGTAATGCTTCTTTTCGTATTTGAGTTTCTTCAGCTTTAATTTCTTCAGCAGATTTCTTAATTGCAAAATCAAAAGGTGCTAATAAAGTTTCGGATTGCCAAGGTTTACCTTTTTGAAAATCATATTTAAAACGTCCACTTTTAGGAAATAAATATACAATTATGAAAGTTGTAGCGATAAACAATAATACTTTATAGATTAGAGAGTGGTTTCTAAATAAAGTATTTATAAAATCTTTCATTAATTATGGAACTATTAAATTATTTAAAGTCTAAGGCTTTTTTCAAAAGTAAAAAATATTAATGTTTTAATACTAGTTATATTACGCTTATATTTCTCGTTTTTACATAAAAATCATTAATTTCGTGATTCGAAAATTAAAATCATTAAAAATGAATAAAGAAGTAGTCATTGTCTCAGCTGCGAGAACACCAATAGGAAGTTTTTTAGGTGCTTTATCAACTATTCCTGCTCCAAAATTAGGAGCTATAGCGATTAAAGGTGCTTTAGATAAAATTAATCTTAAACCAGAACTTGTTGAAGAAGTTTTAATGGGTAATGTGGTACAAGCAGGTACAGGTCAAGCTCCTGCAAGACAAGCTGCTATTTTTGCCGGAATTCCTGATACTGTTCCTTGTACAACTGTTAATAAAGTGTGTGCTTCTGGGATGAAAACAGTAATGATGGCTGCTCAAAGTATTGCTGCTGGAGATACAGATATTGTTGTTGCAGGAGGAATGGAAAACATGAGTTTAATACCTCACTATTTTTATGCAAGATCTGCAACAAAATTTGGACCTGCAAAAATGGAAGATGGTATGCAAAAAGATGGCTTGGTGGATGTTTACGATCAAAATGCAATGGGTGTTTGTGCAGATGCTTGCGCTGCAGAATATAATTTTTCTAGAGAAGATCAAGACGCTTACGCAATACAATCTTACAAAAGATCTGCTGCTGCTTGGGATGCTGGTAAGTTTGATAATGAAGTTGTACCTGTAGAAGTACCTCAACGACGTGGTGACGCTTTAGTTATTAATAAAGATGAAGAATATACGAACGTGAAAATGGAAAAAATTCCTGCTTTACGTCCAGCTTTTACAAAAGATGGTACAGTAACTGCTGCTAATGCCTCTACTATAAACGATGGTGCTGCTGCTCTAGTTATAATGAGTAGAACAAAAGCTGATGAATTAGGTTTAAAGCCTATAGCTATAATTAAAAGTTATGCGGATGCTGCACACGAACCAAAATGGTTTACAACTGCTCCTGCAAAAGCTTTACCAAAAGCACTAGATAAAGCAAATATAAAACTTGAAGAGGTTGATTTTTTTGAATTTAACGAAGCTTTTGCTGTTGTTGGTTTAGCAAATATGAAAATTCTTAACCTTAGCGACTCTAAGGTAAACGTTAATGGTGGAGCGGTTTCGCTTGGACATCCGTTAGGTTGCTCTGGAGCTAGAATTTTAATTACATTAATCAATGTATTAGAACAAAATGATGCAAAATTAGGAGCTGCTGCTATTTGTAACGGAGGAGGTGGAGCTTCTGCAATTGTTATTGAAAGAAGTTAAATAAAGTATTCAGTAACAGTTTACAATTTTCACTTAATAGTGTTTACTCCTAACCTAACTAATCAAAAATAAATTTTATCATTATTAATGCAATACGGGATTTGTAATTTAAGCATAGTTTCGCTTCGTTTTGAGCCTACAGACTCATGCGAACTTGTGTCGCAGGTATTGTATGGAGAGCATTTTAAAATTTTAGAAGTTAGAAAATCTTGGAGTAGAATTCGGTTAGCTTTCGATAACTATGAAGGTTGGATAGATAACAAACAATATGTAGAGATTTCTGAAGAGGAATACAATACTCTTCAGTCTCAAAAAATAAAACTCTCTACAGATTTAATTGAGTTTGTTCAAGATAAGGACAATCAGCTTTATCCTATATCCTTAGGCTCGTCCTTAAGCGCATTGTCTATTTTAAGCCATTCTTTTGATGGTAATTTTTCTACTGAAAAAAACAAAAAATCTAATTTAATAAATACTGCTTTTTTATACTTAAACGCGCCTTATCTTTGGGGCGGAAAAACACCTTTTGGTATTGATTGCTCTGGTTTTACACAAATGGTTTATAAACTTAATGGATATACTATTTTACGTGATGCTTCACAACAAGCTACACAAGGTGAAGCGTTAAGTTTTATAGAGGAAAGTGAGCCTGGAGATTTAGCTTTTTTTGATAATAGCGAAGGTAATATTGTGCATGTAGGTATTATTATGGAAGATAATTATATTATTCATGCTCACGGAAAAGTGAGAATAGATAGGTTGGATCATACTGGCATATATAATGCTGAAAGGCGAATGCACACTCATAAACTTAGAGTTATAAAAAAAATAATATAAAAAAAACCGTTACTAACTTTAGTAACGGTTTTTTAGTGATAATAAACCACATAATTACATTTGTTCTACTTTAGCTTTTAATTCTTTGTATTTATCTGTTTCTCCTTTAGCGCTATAAATACTCATAAGTGTTTTTAAAATATCAATATCATTAGGTTTTAGAACTAATACAGACTCTAAATAAGGTATAGCTTCGGTATAAATATCTTGACGCTTTAACTTTAAAGCGTCATATTTTGCGTTATCAGCAGCAGAGCTTCCTAGATTATTCATTTCAGTTACAATAGCTTTTTCTTGACTTAAAATTAATGCAGCCAAATTTGTTAATGCATTAACATTTTCTGGGTTAATCTTAATTGCTTTTTTATAATATTCTTTAGCTCTAGAGATATCATTAGAATCATTTGCTAAAACTCCAAGATTAAAAAACAAATCAGAATTATTAGGATCTAATTGAATAGCTTCCTCTATTAAAACTTTATAGCTTTCTACATCTCCTAATTTATAATACAAATTGGCTTCGCTAGTCAATAAATTAACATTTTTAGAATCATATTTTCTGGCTTTTTTAATAGCTGCCAAAGCTTTGTCATCTTTTCCTTGAGTCATATAAATCATTGCAATATTTTTTATAATCTCAGCTGCCTTAGATTCAGTAATACGTTCACCAGGATTAGTATAAGTACCTGATTTTACAAAAATATCTCTTTGGCTTTTAGACATAACCTCTTCTTTGCCTTCAGCATTGGTTGCGTAATACTGCTTTTCGATACCTGTATAACCTAATTCATTAAGTTTTTCATAATGTTTTAATGCAGTATCATAATCTTGACCAGATACAGCACTTGACGCTGCATAATATAAATATGTAGTGTCTTTAGGCATTATTCTATATAAACTCTCAAAACCTTTTGAAGCTTTTTCGAAATCACCAGAAGTATATTGTTTATTAGATTTTTCTAAAATACTATTTTGCATTTTAGATTTTAAATCTTTAACTTCTGCTTCCATACCATCCACATTAGATAAAGTATTTATTGCAACATCAACATCTTCTATGTCACCTCCTCCATTAGCATAAAAAGTTTTTGCCTTATTAATTAAAAACTTATTTTTTAATTTATCATCCATTTGAGAAACCATGCCTTCTAATTGAGTAGCTAAAGTTTTAGCTTCAGCATAGTTATTATTTTTAACTGCTTTTTCTAGTGCTTTCACTTCTTTTTTTTGAGCAAAAGTGATTACACTTATTAATAAAGCAAATGTTAGGATTAATTGTTTTTTCATTTTACTATTTTTAATTGTTATTATTCTTCTTCTCCAGAATTATCAATAGTTGTGCCAGACTCAGATTCTTCAGTATTTGTAGGTGTTTCAGGAATTATTATATTTCCATCTTCATCTAATTCTACTTCGTCTTCATCTTGCATTACTTTTGCAACTGCTGCAATAGAATCGTTTCCTTTTAAATTTATAAGCTTAACACCTTGCGTTGCTCTACCCATAACTCTTAAGTCTTCTACAGCCATACGAATTGCAATTCCAGACTTGTTAATAATCATTAGATCATCTGTATCTGTTACATTCTTTATTGCTACTAAGTTACCAGTTTTTTCTGTAATAGAAATAGTTTTTACACCTTTTCCACCACGATTGGTCACTCTATAGTCTTCTAAACTAGATCGTTTTCCATATCCATTTTCAGAGACTACAAGGATGTTACTTTCCATATCGTCCACAGCAATCATACCTATAACTTCGTCTGTTTTTTCATCTTGAAGACGAATACCACGAACACCAGAAGCATTTCTACCCATTGGTCTTGTTTTAGCTTCTTCAAAACGAATAGCTTTTCCAGACTTTAAGGCTAACATCACTTGACTTTCTCCTGTGGTTAGTTTTGCTTCTAACAATTCATCTCCTTCTTTAATAGTAATGGCGTTAATACCATTGGTTCTTGGACGAGAATATTGCTCTAAAGACGTCTTTTTAACTTGACCTTTTTTAGTTGCCATAATTACATAGTTACTATTTATGTAATCTTCATCTTTTAAATCTTGAGTACAAATAAATGCCATCACTTTATCGTCTTGCTCAATATTTATAAGGTTTTGTATTGCTCTACCTTTAGAGGTTTTACTACCTTCAGGAATTTCATAAACACGCATCCAGAAACATTTTCCTTTTTGGGTAAAGAATAACATGTATTGGTGATTTGTACCTACAAATAAATGCTCTAAGAAATCTTCGTTTCGAGTTGTGGATGCTTTTTGCCCAACTCCTCCTCTATTTTGTGTTTTGTATTCTGTTAAAGATGTGCGTTTAATATAACCAGCATGAGAAATAGTAATGACTACTTTCTCGTTTGGTATCATATCTTCAATACTTAAATCACCTCCTGCATATTCAATTTTAGATCGACGTTCATCTCCATATTTGTCTTTAACAACTTGAAGCTCTTCCTTAATAATATCCATTCTTCTATCTTTTTTATCTAGAATGTCTTTAAGGTCTTCAATCGTTTTCATTATCTCTTCGTATTCAGAACGTAATTTATCTTGCTCTAAACCTGTTAATTGACGTAAACGCATCTCTACAATAGCTTTCGCTTGTATTTCTGATAGTTTAAAACGTTCAATTAAATTATTACGTGCTTCATCTGCATTAGAGGATGCTCTGATAATTTTAATAACCTCATCAATATTATCTGATGCAATAATTAAACCTTCTAATATGTGTGCACGCTCTTCTGCTTTACGTAACTCATAAGTGGTACGTCTTACTACAACCTCGTGTCTGTGTTCTACAAAATAATGAATCAATTCTTTAAGATTCAATAATTGTGGTCTTCCATTAACTAATGCAATATTATTTACACTAAAAGAGGATTGTAATGCAGTATATTTATATAATTTATTAAGAACGATATTAGGAATCGCATCACGTTTTAAAACGTAAACTATTCGCATTCCGTTTCTATCAGACTCGTCTCTAATAGTTGCAATGCCATCCATTTTCTTTTCGTTAACCAAATCAGCAGTCTTTTTAATCATGTCTGCTTTGTTAACTTGATAAGGGATTTCTGTAACTATAATACATTCTCTTCCCTGTACTTCTTCAATGTTAGCATTTGCACGCATTACTATTCTGCCACGACCTGTTTGAAAAGCTTCTTTTACACCATCATAACCATATATAGTTCCACCTGTTGGGAAGTCTGGTGCTTTAATGTGTGTAATTAACTCGTCTATTTCAATAGCGTTATTTTCGATATAGGCAATAGTTCCATCAACAACTTCAGATAAATTGTGAGGAGGCATATTTGTTGCCATACCTACTGCAATACCAGAGGCTCCATTTACTAATAGACCAGGAATACGTGTTGGTAAAACGGTTGGCTCTTCTAAAGTATCATCAAAATTTAATTTATGATCTACAGTTTCTTTATCAATATCTGCCAACATGTCCTCAGAAATTTTACGCATACGCGCTTCTGTATAACGCATTGCTGCAGGACTATCTCCATCTACAGACCCAAAGTTACCTTGTCCATCTACTAACATGTAACGTAAACTCCATTCCTGAGCCATACGTACCATTGCATCGTAAACCGAAGTATCTCCATGAGGATGGTACTTACCTAAAACCTCACCAACTATTCTTGCAGATTTTTTGTGCGCACTATTGGCTCTAACACCCAGTTCATGCATACCATAAAGTACACGTCTATGTACTGGTTTTAAACCATCTCTTACATCTGGTAAAGCACGTGACACAATGACTGACATAGAATAATCTATGTAAGCCGATTTCATTTCATCTTCAATGTTAATTGGAATGACTTTTTCTCCTTCTGCCATATATAATTTTTTTTTTATTTCTAAATTTTCAAAACACGCTAATATAAAACTTTCATTAGTAATGGTAAGCCTTTATGTCGTTTTTTTTGGTAATATTTATTAACAATTTGCTACTGCTTTTTCGTTAATAACTCTCTTGTTAAATGTTTTGATTTTATAAACTATTTTTTGTCTATTAGCATACTTATCATATTTTAAGGTATAGTTTTTGCCTATGCTAATATGATTTAGTATTTTTAAAGCAGAAAGAAGATATATATGGATGATAATTTTTCACCAAGAGTAAAAGACGTTATAGCGTATAGTAAAGAAGAAGCATTGCGCTTAGGCCATGATTTTATTGGTACAGAGCATTTAATGTTAGGTTTATTAAGAGATGGTAATGGTAAAGCAATTAACATACTTAATGCGCTAGATATAGACTTAAATCATTTAAGACGAAAAGTCGAAATTTTAAGTCCTGCTAATCCTAATATTACTATAACTTCTAACGAAAAAAAGAATTTACACCTTACAAGGCAAGCAGAACGCGCCTTAAAAACCACTTTTTTAGAGGCAAAGCTCTTTCAAAGCACCTCAATTAATACTGCACATTTATTATTATGTGTACTTAGAAATGAAAATGATCCAACAACAAAGCTTTTAAATAAGCTTAGAGTGGATTACGATAATGTAAAAGAACAATTTAAATCTATGATTTCAAACGACGATAATTTTATGGAGCCAAAATCCGAATTTCAGGACGATGCACCTCAAAAAGACGATAATTCTAAAGACATTTTTAATTCACCATCTAATAAAGGAAACAAAAAATCTAAAACTCCTGTTTTAGATAATTTTGGTCGCGATTTAACTGCTATGGCAGAAGAGGGAAAACTAGATCCTGTTGTTGGCCGTGAAAAAGAAATAGAACGCGTATCTCAAATTTTATCACGTCGAAAAAAGAATAACCCTTTATTAATTGGTGAACCAGGTGTTGGTAAATCTGCAATTGCCGAAGGCTTAGCCAATAGAATTGTTAAACGTAAAGTGTCTCGTATTTTATTTAATAAACGCGTAGTCACTTTAGATTTAGCAAGCTTAGTTGCAGGTACAAAATACAGAGGACAGTTTGAAGAACGTATGAAAGCCGTTATGAACGAGCTTGAAAAAAACGACGATGTTATTTTATTTATTGACGAAATACACACTATTGTTGGAGCTGGTGGAGCAACAGGAAGCTTAGATGCTTCTAATATGTTTAAACCTGCTTTAGCAAGAGGCGAAATACAATGTATTGGTGCCACAACTTTAGATGAATACAGACAATATATTGAGAAAGATGGTGCTTTAGAACGTCGTTTTCAAAAAGTAATTGTAGAGCCAACTACTGTTGAAGAAACTATTGAAATCCTTAATAATATAAAAGGAAAATACGAAGAACACCATAATGTTGATTATACAGACGAAGCTATTGAAGCGTGTGTAAAATTAACTAATAGATATATGACAGAGCGCTTTTTACCAGACAAAGCAATTGATGCCTTAGACGAAGCTGGTTCTCGTGTTCACATTACAAACATAGAAGTGCCTAAACAAATTTTAGAGCTTGAAAAAAAGCTTGAAGAAGTTAAGGAAACAAAAAACTCTGTGGTAAAAAAACAGAAATATGAAGAAGCTGCGAAACTGCGTGATGATGAAAAACGTTTAGAAAAAGACTTAGCTATTGCTCAAGAAAAATGGGAAGAAGAAACGAAACAGCACAGAGAGGTTGTTACAGAAGATAATGTTGCAGATGTTGTGTCTATGATGACAGGTGTACCTGTAAACAGAATTGCACAAACCGAAAGTAATAAACTTGCAGAATTACCAGAACTTATTAAAGGTAAAGTTATTGGTCAAGACGAAGCAGTAGCAAAAGTGGTTAAAGCTATACAACGTAATCGTGCAGGACTTAAAGATCCAGACAAGCCAATTGGGTCGTTTATATTTTTAGGTCAAACAGGAGTTGGTAAAACGCAATTAGCCAAAGTGTTATCTCGCGAGTTATTTGATAGTGAAGAGTCACTTATAAGAATAGACATGAGCGAATACATGGAAAAATTCTCAATCTCTCGTTTGGTTGGTGCACCTCCAGGATATGTAGGTTACGAAGAAGGTGGTCAATTAACCGAAAAAGTAAGACGTAAACCTTATGCTGTTGTACTTTTAGACGAAATTGAAAAAGCGCATCCAGATGTATTTAATATGTTATTACAAGTATTAGACGATGGGTATTTAACAGATTCTCTAGGTCGTAAAATCGATTTTAGAAACACCATTATTATAATGACATCTAATATTGGAGCACGTAAATTAAAAGATTTTGGAACAGGAATTGGTTTTGGAACAGCCTCGCAAAAATCGCAGGAAGATGCTAATGCTCGTAGTGTAATTCAAAACGCCCTTAAAAAATCGTTTGCACCAGAATTTTTAAATAGAATTGATGATGTTGTTGTATTTAACGCCTTAGAAAAAGAACATATAAACTTAATTATAGACATTGAGTTAGAAAGACTTTTAAAACGCATAAAAGGATTAGGATATACCCTAAAATTAACTAAATCTGCTAAAGATTTTATTGCAGACAAAGGCTTTGATAAACAATATGGAGCGCGACCTTTAAATCGTGCCATACAAAAATATATTGAAGATGCTTTAGCTGAAGAAATTATAACGTCCAACCTTAAAGAAGGCGACACTATTAAAATGGATTTGGATAAAGATTTAGGAGAATTAAAAATTACAATAGACAAAGCTGAAAAACCTACTGAGTCTTAGACTATTATATTTAAACTAATAATTAAGCTTCACTATTTTAGGATACTGAAGCTTTTTTACTGCAAAATATTTGTATTTTTAAATCATGAAACACAGCATAACTTTAGATTTTTGCGAACTTGTTTTTTACGAAGGATATTCTATAATTACAATTAACGAAGGTGTTTTAATTAACGAATCTGTTAGTCTGCAAATAACTCAAATACTAGTTGAGTATTTTAAGGACAATCCTTTTATATACATTACTAATCGAATTAATTCTTATTCCATTGATCCTAGAGTTTACGAGCTTACTTCGCTCTTAGAAAATCTTCATACTTTTGTTATTGTGTCTAACAATACTTCGCATGCACACAATGCAGAAGTAGAACAAATTTTTTTAAAAAAACCTATTAAAATTTTTGATGAATTGGATGATGCTGTGGAATGGACAAAAGATACGATAAACACATTAAATTCCAATGCTTTAAAATTTAAGTAACTTTATTTTATAAGTATTACCAAACCAACAATTTACTATACAGAATATCGGTAAAACAAAGTTTTTTATTGAATTCTTCTTTTACATTATTCTATATAATGATGAATACTTTCTAAATTAGTAACTTAAAGTTATTAATTATAAGTATAATGATTAAACTTTTAAGTTTTTGTGAGCTAAATTTTCAAGATAACATTGTGATTTGCAAAGTATTTGAAGGAGAAACTGTAACTCAAGCAAACAGTAATCATCAAACAAAAGTAATTCTTAATTATTTTAAAGATAAACCCTTTGTTTATATAACGCATCGCATAAATTCGTATTCAGTAGATCCTAATATTTACTCCAATACTTCTAACATAGATAATTTATTAGGTTTTGTTGTAGTTTCTTCTAATTTTGCATCAATAAAAAATGCTTTGTTTGAAAAACTGTTTTTAAATAAACCTTTTGTTGTTTTTAATACTTTAGAACGTGCTATTAATTGGTCTAAAAAAACTATAGAAAAACATGTCAACATCTCGTAAAATCTGGTTAGGTATTTTAACCTTCTTACCACTACTCTTTTGTATTGCTTATTTTATATTGTTTTTTGTGTTCTTTGTTGGAACGTTTCAAAATATAGAGCAACAAAACCAAAATGAGTTTCCTGTTCACTTTTTCTCTACTTTTATTGCACTTTTTGTATGTATAGGTTTAGGAGGTTTGTCTGCACTTGGTATTATGATTTATTATATAATACATGCCAACAATAATGCTGCTAACGATAGCAATAAGAAATTAATGTGGAGTTTAATTTTGGTATTTACTTCTACAGTAGGCTCTATAGTTTATTATTTTGTTGAGATTATTCCGAATAAAAAAAATAATTCATTATTAAAAAAAGAAGAGACAACTTAACGTTTTACTACAGTTTTAAATCCCATAATTATTTAAAAAAAGCTCTTCAATTTCAATATCTATATCATTTAAAAATTGAATAGAGGCTTCAATATCATCATGCAACACACGATCTTTAGTTGCGAAAGGAACATGTTTTCTATATTCCATTAAAAAAGACTCTAAAAACGGAGAGGTTTTAAGAGGTTTTCTAAATTCTAAAGCTTGCGACGCATTCATTAATTCTATAGCAAGTACTCTATTAACGTTTCTTATTAAAGTATAAGCTTGGGTTGCTGCATTTGCTCCCATACTTACGTGGTCTTCTTGTCCATTACTAGAAACAATACTATCTACACTTGCAGGAGAAGCCATTTGTTTATTGGCACTTACTATACTTGCTGCAGTGTATTGCGGAATCATAAAGCCAGAATTTAATCCTGGATTATCGACTAAAAATGCTGGCAATCCTCGTAATCCTGAAACTAATTGAAATACTCTACGTTCAGAAATATTTCCTATTTCTGCCATTGCTATTTTTAAATAATCTAAGGCTAAGGCTAAGGGTTGACCATGAAAATTTCCGCCAGAAATAATTAAATCTTCTTCAGGAAAAATATTTGGATTATCGGTAACTGCATTAATTTCGGTTAAAATAGTGTGCTGCACAAAATCTAAAGTATCTTTTGTTGCGCCATGAACTTGAGGAATACAACGAAACGAATATGGATCTTGTACATGTTCTTTTTCTCTATTAATTAAATCACTTCCATTTAAAAATTCATTAAAACGCCTTGCTACTTTGCGTTGTCCAGCGTGCGGACGTACTTTATGTACTAAATCATGGAAAGGGTCTAATCTGCCATCAAAAGCATCTAAAGAGATACAGGCAATAACATCTGCCAAATATGATGTTTTGTGCGACATTAATAGTAAATACACTCCATAAGCGCTCATAAATTGCGTACCATTTAAAAGTGCTAAGCCTTCTTTCGCTTCTAATTGTATTGGTTGCCAATTAAACTTTTTAAGTATGGCATTTGCATTAACTTCCTCTTTATTATGTATTACTTTACCTTTACCTAATAATGGTAAAGCCAAATGCGCTAAAGGTGCTAAATCTCCAGAAGCACCAAGTGACCCTTGAGTGTAAACAAACGGAAACACATCATTATTAAAAAAATCTATTAAGCGGTTTACAGTAGCTAGTTGCACACCACTATGTCCATAACTTAACGATTGTATTTTTAAAAGCAACATCACTTTTACTATACTTTCTGGCACACGCTCTCCTGTACCACAAGCATGAGACATCACAAGATTTTCTTGTAATTTTGTTAAATCGTTCTTGGAAATTTCTACATTATATAACGATCCAAAACCTGTATTAATTCCATAAAAAGGGTTTTCGGCCTCGTCTAACTTTTTATCCAAATAGCGTTTACAAGTTTCTATTTTTTTAATAGCTTCTTGAGATAGTTTTAGCTTTTTATTGTCTTTAAAAATATTATAAATAGTTACAATATCTAATGTGTCTGTAGAAATTATATGATAGTTGTCCATGTGGTTTGTTAAGTACTCCAAAAGTCTAAATTCATAAATTAATATGCAACTTTTATTAATAATTAATAAATTTTCTTTTTAAAACCTAATAATGTATATTTTTGCAACCTAATAAATTAAATATCTATAAAAATGAAAAAATTATTTATATGTCTAACAGCAGCTTTAGCTTTGTTTTCTTGTAAAGAAGAAGCGCCTAAAGACTACGTAACTCTATCTGGTAAAATAGAAAATCCAAATAGTGACTCTTTATTTGTGTACCAAGGTAGAAATTTTTCTAAAACAATACGTTTAAACGAGGATGGCACTTTTAGTGATACTCTTAAAGTAGAGCCAGGAATTTATGGTATTTACGATGGTACAGAAAGTGCAAATTTGTATTTAAAAAATGATTATGATTTAAACCTTACTTTAAATACTGAAGAATTTGACGAAAGTTTAAAGTTTTCTGGTAAAGGTGCAGATGATAATAATTATATGGTTGAAAAAACACTTTTGCAGGAAGATTTAATTGGAATGGATCTTTTAGATTTAGAAGAAGATGCTTTCAATAATAAGTTAGGAAACATAGAAACTGAATTAAATAAGTTTCATGATAAATATGCTACTAAATTAGATTCTACTTTTAGTGCAAACGAGAAGAAAGATATTTCTAATCTAAAAACCCAAATCTTATCTGCTTACAAGCAACAAAAAGCTAGAAAAGCAATGTTTGCAGAGTTTATTGGTAAACCGTCTCCTAAGTTTACTAATTTAGAAAATGCTAAAGGTGGTAAAACTTCGTTATCTGACTTAAAAGGTAAATATGTTTATGTAGATGTTTGGGCAACGTGGTGTGGACCTTGTATTAGAGAAATTCCTTCGTTAAAGGAAGTAGAAAAAGAATTTCATGATAAAAACATTGAATTTGTAAGTCTTTCTGTTGATGATGGTAGAGGTTACAAAGGTGACGCTGAAGCTGCAAGAAAAGGATGGCAAGAGATGGTAAAAGAGAAAGAATTAGGTGGTGTTCAATTGCATTCTGCAGAGGGTTGGAAATCTGAATTTGTACAAGGGTTTAAAATTAACGGAATCCCTCGTTTTATTTTAATTGATCCTGCTGGAAATGTTGTAGATGCTGATGCTCCAAGACCATCTAGTCCAAAATTAAAAACATTATTTAATAGTTTAGAGAATATCTAAACCTTATATAATTTATAAAAAAAAAGCGACCAATTGGTCGCTTTTTTTTATGCTTAATTTTTTGTCTAATTAAGCGCCATAAGATTTTTTTAGTATCCAAAAGTAAAATTTTTCGATGGCATCTAATGTAACAGTATTATAATTACTTGCCGTAATTCGTAATTTTATTTATACTAGCTGTTATCGCAACTACTCTTCTTCATTATTAGAATTAGCTTTCTGTTGCTGCTGCTGTGGTGGTTCTGGTTGTTTAAATAAATCTAAATACGCTTCAGGTATAAACTCAATAACATGGCTAGCAATTAAACTCTGGTAACCTAAATCTTGAATTGCTATATCTGCTGCTTTTCCGTGTAAATACACTCCAAAAAGCGTTGCTGCCAATGGATCGTAACCTTGCGAAATTAAACCAGTAATCATACCAGTTAAAACATCTCCTGTTCCTGCAGTTGCTAAACCTGGATTACCTGTAGCATTTACATATAACTTATCACCAAAAACTGTAATCGTATTAAAACCTTTAATAACCACGATACAATTGTATTTTTTACTAAATGCTTTGGTTTTTTTTAGTTTATCAAAATCATCTTTCCATTTACCAATTAAACGCTCTAATTCTTTAGGATGTGGCGTTAAAACAGTGCTTTGTGGTAAAAGTTTAAGTAACGTTTTTTTCTTTGCTAATAGGTTTAAACCATCGGCATCTATTACTAATGGACTTTTATTATTTTTTAAAAATACTTCAAAAGCATCTTGTGTTTGTTTTGTTGTGCCAAGTCCTACTCCAACGCCAATTACTGTAGGCTTAATATCAAAAGTTATATCTGTAATTACATCCTCATTTACATCTGTAATTACCATAGCTTCTGGGAATGCTGTTTGCAAAATAGTATAACCACATTTTGGGATGTAAGCGGTAATTTTTCCTGCTCCTACACTTAAACACGCACGACTAGCTAATGTAACTGCACCAATTTTACCATAACTACCTCCAATTAGTAAACTGTGACCAAAAGTGCCTTTGTTTGAAAATTTTTCTCTTGGTTTATATATTGGCAATACCTCGTGTTTACCAATAAGTTCAGCTTCGGTTTGGGTTGTAAATAAGTATTCTGGATCTATACCAATATCAATAACTTCCCATTGCATTGTGTATTTTGCTGTTTCTGGTAAAAAGAAAACTAGTTTTGGTGTTTGAAAACTCAAGGTATGAGCAGCTTGTACAACTGCTTCTTCATCGTCTGGCGTTTTATCTGTATATAAACCAGAAGGAATATCTACAGATAAGGTATAAGCTTTAGTGGTTCTAAAATAATTAAACAAGGCTTTAACCCAATCATCGATTGGTCTGTTTAACCCAATTCCAAATACAGCATCTATAATAATATCGCGCTCGTCTATTGGCGGAAAATCGTCCTCACAACTTAATAATGTTGGCCATTTTTTTGTAACGTGTTTAATGCGATCGTAATTGTTTAAAAAATCTTTTGTGCGTTTATCACTGCAATTTACTACATAAGTATTTACATTATATCCATGTGTGATTAAATGTCTGGCAACTACTAGACCATCTCCTCCATTATTTCCAATACCACAAAACACATGGATTGGTACTTGCGCACCTTGCATACGTGTATGTAACCAATTAAATATTTGTATTCCAGCACGTTCCATTAAATCTGTAGAGGTAATTGCCTGTTTTTTTGCTGTTAATGCATCGCCTTCGTAAATCTGTTCTTTGGAGAAAATTTTCATTTTTTAATAATTATCTGTTCTGTTTTTTAACAATACTACAAAAAAAACAAATTTGTTTTTTTATCTCAGTAAAAGTAATACTTTTGATAGGTATAGTGCTAAAAAAAATAAAAAGAACACTCTTTTAACCTACAAGGTTTACAATCCTTTTTTAGAATTTTCATTCTATAAGAATTTTAAAGCTTCAGGTTTTGGTTGTCGCTTAAATTACGCGTATTAATTTTCAATGGTATTTAAATGAAAGTATTAAAGTTTGGTGGAACATCTGTAGGTTCTTCAAAAAATATAAACCTTGTTATTTCTATTCTAGAAAAACAGGCCAAATCTAGCAAATTAATATGTGTAGTGTCTGCTGTTGGTGGCATTACTAACAAACTATTAGAAGCTGGCGAATTGGCTAAAAACAAGGATTCAGAGTATAAAAAAGTGTTTAAAAACATTAAAAAAATACATGTTTCTATAACCGAAGAGCTTATTGTAAAAAACAATAAAAAAATAGTTTCAAAAATTGAAAAAAAGTTAGAAGAACTTAAAGAATTACTAGATGGTATTTATTTAATTAACGAATTATCTCCAAAAACTTTAGATAAATTATTAAGTTTTGGAGAACTCCTCTCCTCTTTCATTATAGCGGAAACGATGGAAGTAAGAGGCATTGATGCAAAACGAAAAAACACACAAGAGCTACTAATAACAGATAATAATTACACCAAAGCACAAATAGATTTTAATGTCTCTAAGGCAAATATTAAAGCCTATTTTGATAAAGCAGACCAACAAATTACAATCCTTCCAGGCTTTATTGCAAAATCTAAAACTGGTGTACAAACTACTTTAGGACGTGGTGGTTCAGATTTTACAGCTTCGGTTATTGCTTCTGCATTAAAAGTTGAAGAGTTAGAAATTTGGACAGACGTTAGTGGTATGTTTACTGCTAATCCTAAATTGGTAAAAGAAGCCTTTCCTATTAAACAATTATCGTATCAGGAAGCTATGGAATTGTCTCATTTTGGTGCTAAAGTATTGTATGCACCAACAGTGCAACCTGCCTTAGATGCTAATATTCCAATAAACATAAAAAACACGTTAAAGCCTGAAGATGTTGGGACTTTAATCACTAAAGAAGAACATAATAATACTACAACTCCTGTAAAAGGGATTAGCCACATTAGTAATATTGCGCTCATTACACTACAAGGTAGTGGGATGGTTGGTATTCCTGGTTTCTCTAAGCGTTTGTTTGAAACCTTAGCTCAAGAAAAAATAAATGTTATTCTCATTACTCAAGCCTCATCAGAACATTCAATTTGTATTGCTATTGATGAAAGTGAAGCAGAAAAAGCTAAAGAATTAATAGATTTTACCTTTCAAAACGAAATTGCTCTCCATAAAATAGACCCAATTCGTGTAGAAAGCGAATTAGCAATATTAGCTTTAGTTGGTGATAAAATGAAAAAACACCAAGGTATTAGTGGTCGTATGTTTAGTACGCTTGGTAAAAACAACATTAATATTCGCGCTATTGCACAAGGTGCTTCAGAACGAAATATCTCGACAGTAATTTTAGAAAAACACGTTAAAAAAGCACTTAATGCACTGCACGATCGCTTTTTTGAAGGTAATAACAAACAGCTTAACGTTTTTATTACAGGAGTTGGTAATGTTGGACAAAAACTAATAGAACAAATCCAAGAACAAAAAAATTATTTAAAAAATCAACTAAAAACGAGTATTAATATTGTTGGGATTTCAAACTCTAGAAATATGGTTTTTGATGCCAATGGAATCGATTTAAACCAATGGCCAATTAAACTTCGTCAAGGACAAAAGTCTAGTATCACTGGTTTTTTCGAGCAAGCCACAGCTATGAATTTACGTAATAGTATTTTTGTGGATATCACAGCCAATAAAGCGGTTTCCGAGACGTATAAAAAGTATTTAAAAGAAAGTATTGCAGTAGTTGCTTGCAATAAAATTGCATGTTCTGGTAGTTTGGAAGAGTATAAAACACTTAAAAAATTATCGCTTAAATACAATACACCTTTTTATTTTGAAACTAATGTTGGTGCAGGTTTGCCTGTTTTGGATACACTAAATAATTTAATGGCGTCTGGAGATAAAATTAGTTCTATTGAAGCTGTTTTATCAGGGAGTTTAAACTTTATATTTAATAACTTTAGTGAGCGTACAAATTTTCATGATACTGTAAAACGTGCTCAATTTGAAGGCTTTACAGAACCTGATCCAAGAATAGATTTAAGTGGTGTTGATGTGGCCAGAAAAATTTTAATTCTTGCTCGCGAAAGCGGAATAGATATGGCTTTCGATGATATTTCGATGTCCTCTTTTTTAACTGAAAGAAATTTGAATAGCGACACTGTAGATGATTTTTACGACACGCTTAAAGAAGACGAACCTCACTTTCAAAAATTATACGCAGAAGCAAAAAACAAAGACGCTCAATTAAAATTTGTAGCTCAAATTAAAAAAGATAAAGCTAGTACTGGTTTAAAACATATTGAAAAAGGACACCCATTTTATAACTTAGAAGGAAAAGATAATATTGTAATGTTTTATACAGAACGCTACAAAAAACAACCCTTAATTATTAAAGGTGCAGGAGCTGGAGCAGATGTTACTGCTTCTGGTTTATTTGCAGATATTATAAGAGTTTCTAACAGCTAGTTTCTAATCATAAACTATTAAATTATAAATGAATACCATTAAAATCTTCTCACCTGCAACTGTAGCCAATGTGTCCTGTGGTTTTGATGCCTTAGGTCTTGCTCTAGAGGGTAAAGGTGACGAAATGGTGTTTACAAAACGAACAGATAATACACTTGTAATTACTAAAATAGAAGGTGCTAATTTACCTTATGATATAGAAAGAAACCTTGTTGGTGTTATTGCAAAACAGATGTTAAAAGAAGCTAACGCTAATTTTGGCTTAGATATAGAAATTTATAAAGGATTTAAACCAGGTAGTGGCTTAGGCTCTAGTGCAGCAAGTGCATCAGGTACTGCTTTTGCTATCAATGAGTTATTACATAAACCGTTTAATACGACTCAGCTTGTAGAGTTTGCAATGCTAGGAGAAGAAGTGGCTTGTGGCACACCAATAGCAGATAATGTTTCCGCAGCACTTTTTGGTGGTTTTGTATTAATTAGAAGTTATAATCCCTTAGAAATTGTAAGCTTACCTGTTCCTAAGGATTTGTTTGTAACCGCTTTGCATCCGCAAATAGAGATTAAAACCGAAGATGCTCGTAATGTATTACCAGAACACATTCCATTACAAAAAGCAATAACACAATGGTCTAACGTTGGCGGACTTATTAGTGGTTTATACACTAGCGATTATGACTTAATAAGTAGATCTCTACAAGATGTAATTGTGGAGCCTGTAAGAAAAAAATTAATTCCACATTTTGATACAGTAAAAAATGCAGCACTACAAGCAGGAGCTTTAGGCGCTGGAATTTCAGGAGCTGGACCAACAATTTTTGCGATTAGTAAAGGAGAAACCATTGCCAATAAAGTGTTAGAAAACATGCAAAACGCTTACAAACCTACAGGAATTGAATTTACCATTTTTAACTCAAAAATTAGCACTTTAGGAGTTAGGATAGTGAGTAGTGAGTAGTGAAAGGTGAAAGGTGAAAAGTGAAAAGTGAAAAATTAAAAATTAAAAATTAATATTTCATAACTCCGCTAACAGCTAAAAGCTAACTAATAACTAATAATTGAAAATTGATAATTGATAACTGATAACTGATAACATGAAATATTACTCTCTTAATAAAAAAGCACCAGACACCACATTTAAAGATGCTGTAATAAGAGGTCTTGCTCCAGATAAAGGGTTGTATTTTCCAGAAAGCATAACACCTTTGCCAGCTTCATTTTTTCAAAATATTGATAATTTATCTTACAATGACATAGCGTTTGAAGCCTTAAAGCAATTTGTTTCTCCAGACATTCCAGAAAATGTTTTAAAAACAATAATTAAGGAGACCTTATCGTTTGACTTTCCTGTTATTAATTTAGACGAGAACATTTCAACTTTAGAGTTGTTTCATGGTCCAACAATGGCTTTTAAAGATGTTGGTGCTCGATTTATGGCGCGTTGTCTAGCGCATTTTAATAAAGATAATACTAACCAAGTCACTGTTTTAGTCGCTACTTCTGGAGACACAGGAGGAGCTGTAGCCAATGGTTTTTTAGGTGTTAAAGGCGTAAATGTCGTCATTCTCTATCCTTCTGGGAAAGTAAGTGATATTCAAGAAAAACAACTCACCACTTTAGGTCAAAATATTAAAGCATTAGAAGTTAATGGTGTTTTTGACGATTGTCAAGACATGGTTAAACGTGCTTTTTTAGATGAAGAATTAACTAGTAAAATGCAGTTAACCTCTGCAAATTCTATAAACGTTGCACGTTGGCTACCACAACTACTTTACTTTATGTTTGCTTACAAACAATTACATAACACACACAAAGAGATTGTGTTTTCTGTACCAAGCGGAAATTTTGGAAATGTTTGTGCAGGCATGATGGCTCAACAATTAGGCTTACCGATTAAACATTTTATTGCCTCAAATAACGAAAATAACGTAGTCACTAACTATTTAAAAACTGCAAAATACACTCCAAAGCCCTCTGTGCAAACCATTAGTAATGCTATGGATGTAGGAAATCCAAGTAATTTTATTCGTATTCAAGAAATTTACAAAAACGATTTCAATACATTAAAAAACAACCTATCGTCTTTTAGTTTTACAGATAGCGAAACTAAAATCGCTTTAAAAGAAATATACACCAATTACAAGTACGTTGCAGATCCTCATGGAGCAGTTGGTTATTTAGGTTGCAAAGCCTATTTAAAAGAGCATCCAAATGTACATTGTGTGTTTTTAGAAACTGCACATCCAACAAAATTTTTAGATGTTGTTGAAGAAGTGATTAAAGAAAAACAAACATTACCTAAGCAAATTAAAGCTGTAATGGGAAAAGAGAAAGTAGCAACCAAAATTAGCACTTATAACGATTTAAAAGCGTTTCTATTAAAATAATTATGAAAGACAACAGAATCGTTATACATATTGGTTTACATAAAACAGGAACAACTTACATTCAAAATGAAATTTTTCCAAGATTAAAATCATTAACTGTAATTAGAGCTTGGCATAACCAACGTTATTTAATCAATTCTGATTTTAGTAAACAAGTAATTATTACAGACGAAGGCATTTCTGGAGACCCATGGAAAGGCGAGTATTTTAAAACTTTCAAGAAAAATATTCAGCATTTAAAAACGCTTTATAAAAATCCTAAAATTATGTTTGGGATTCGACGACACGACCAATTTATCTTGTCACTCTACAAACAACAGTTACATCAAAAAGGATTTAATGACCTTTCAGAATTATTTAATATAGAAAATACAGGAATTTTAAAGCAAGAAGATCTATTTCTAGCTGAAAAAATTCAGATTTTAAAGCAAGAGTTTGATGATGTTTTTATCTATTCGCAAGAAACACTAAAAGAAACGCCTCAACAGTTTATAAATGCACTAATTTCCTTTTTAAATATAGACGACACGTTAGAGTATAACACCATACAATCCAAACCACAAAATGTTGGTGTTAAAACAGTTTACCAAGTAGAAACATTAAAAAAACTCAACAAATTAAGCCATAAATTAGAACGTATTAAATTTTTACCTAGCCTCTACTCCAAACGTTTTAAAAAATATAAACTTACACCAAGAGACCTTTGTCAAAACCGTTTAAAAAATCGTAAATCGAAAACCTATACTATAGATAAAGAGTTGCAAGAATTTATTTTAAATTATTATAAAAGTGATTGGGAAACGGCAAAATCTTATGTGAGTTATTAAATTAAGAAATTAAAATTTTAGTATTTTTAGTAATTATATAATGATTTTATTATCTCATAATAAAAGTCGAACTTTAGTATTTATATTTCAATAAGAACTTCTAATACATAAAAAATGAAAAAGGTTTATTTTTTTATAATTACATATTTTTCTTTGTTAATAGGGTTTGCTCAAGAACAGAATCCGTTTTACGTTGGTCACAGTCTAGTTAATTTTGATATGCCTTTAATGGTACAAGCATTAGCAAATGATGCAGGAAAAACAAGTTTTTTTGATCAGCAAATTACTAATGGAGCTACATTACAAGCCAACTACAATAATGCAGCTAGTGCACAAGGCACACCATACACCACAGCATTTCCTTCGGGTAATTTTAATACTTTGGTCATCACAGAAGCAATTCCGTTACAAAACCATTTAACGTGGAGTGATACTTATACCTATGCAAATAATTTTTATAATTATGCAAAAAACAATAACAATGGAACTCCTTTAAGGTTTTATATTTATGAAACTTGGCACTGTATAAACTCTGGCTTACCTGCTGGATGTGACTATGATAATTCGGCAAATAGTAATACACTTTGGCAACCAAGGTTGCAGGCAGATTTTTCTTTATGGTCAGGTATAGTAACAGATGTACGTAACCAAAACCCTAACAACGATGAAATTTGGATGATACCTGCTGGACAAGCCTTTTATAATTTAGCAGCCGAAATTGATGCTGGAAATCTTCCTGGTATTACAAGTTTTACAGACTTATTTACTGATGATATTCACTTAACAAATGCAGGTAATTATTTTATAGCATGTGTAATGTACGCTTCAATTTATAGAGAATCTCCTGTTGGTTTAACTACAAGTATAAATAACCAATGGAATACACCTTATGCAAATATGCCAACTAGCAATCAAGCTACAATTATGCAACAAGTGGCATGGAATACTGTATCAAACCTAAGTAGTTGGACTGGTGTTTCTGGAAGTACTTTGTCTAATTTAGACGTTGCAGAAGAAAAATCTAATTTTTCCATTTACCCAAATCCAACGACTAATTTTATTACTATTAAATCTAATAGCTTAAAACATCTTGACGACATTAAAATTTACAATTCAATAGGCTTATTTGTAGGGAGTTATAAAATAGAAAATATGACAATAGATATCTCTAACCTATCAAGTGGTGTATATTTTATTAAATTAAAAAACCACGCTTCGAGTGTCCAAAAATTTATAAAACAATAAATTCATCAAAAAAAATTGGAAATAGACGTTTTAATGGTTTTATTTTCAGCATTTATAACAAATTCAAAAGCGCTAATCCTTCAGCTTTAAATTATTTTTAAATCTTCTTTTTAAGACCATTTCTAGCTATAAAAATCAATAAATTTTAAATATCTTTGAGACTTAATATTAAACCATTTAAATCCTTTTCTGTCATTCAGAAAAACAAAACATATTTACAATGAAAAACACTGCATTAACTGATACTCACAAAGCACTTGGTGCTAAAATTGTTCCTTTTGCTGGCTACAATATGCCTGTACAATACGAAGGTGTTAACATAGAGCACGAAACAGTAAGAAAAAGTGTTGGTGTTTTTGATGTAAGCCACATGGGAGAATTTTTAATCGAAGGACCTCATGCTTTGGATTTAATACAAAAAGTATCGAGTAACGATGCGTCTAAACTTACAGTTGGTAAAGCGCAATACAGTTGTTTACCAAATGAAACTGGCGGAATTGTAGATGATTTAATTATCTATAAACTTAAAGAAGAACAATATCTATTAGTTGTAAACGCTAGTAATATTGAAAAAGATTGGAATTGGATTAGCGCTAAAAACGATGTTGGAGCAACCATGAAGGATTTAAGTGAAGACTACTCTTTACTAGCCATACAAGGTCCAAAAGCTGTTGAGGCTATGCAATCTTTAACCAGTCATGATTTATCAGAAATTAAATTCTACAATTTTGTAGTTGGCGATTTTGCAGGTATAGAGCATGTAATTATTTCTGCAACAGGTTATACAGGAAGTGGTGGATTCGAAATTTATTGTAAAAACAGCGAAGTGAAACAAATTTGGGATAGCGTGTTAAAAGCTGGAGCAGATTATGGCATTAAACCAATAGGTTTGGCTGCACGAGACACTTTAAGACTAGAAATGGGGTATTGCCTATACGGAAATGATATAGACGACACCACCTCTCCTCTAGAAGCTGGCTTAGGTTGGATTACAAAATTCACAAAAGACTTTACAAATTCTGAAGCGTTAGAAGATCAAAAACGTCGTGGTGTAGATCGCAAATTAGTTGCTTTTGAGTTAGATGATAGAGGAATACCAAGACAAGGCTACGATATTGTAGATGGACAAGGTAAAAAAATTGGCGAAGTTACTTCTGGTACAATGAGTCCAATGTTAGGTAAAGGAATTGGTTTAGGCTATGTACCAACCGTTTTTACAGATGTAAATAGCAAAATAAATATTCAAATACGTAAAAATGCAGTACCAGCTACTGTAGTTAAATTACCTTTTTACAAAGGGTAATTGGTATGTTTTTTGTTGGAGAAGGCTAATTAATGAAGCAGAAAAAAAGCAAACATACAATACTTATACTTGGAGCAAGCGGTTTTATAGGTCAGGCGATTTATAAAGAGCTTTGCTCCTATTTTAGAACCTTTGGTACGTATTGCACCACTAATTCTTCATTAGAAAAGAATCAACATTTTTTTCAATATAATGTAGAAGAAGATGATGTTTTCGACATTCTAAATGCTGTTAAACCAGATGTGATAATTTCAGCTTTACGAGGTAACTTTTCGGCACAAGTAATAGCACATAGCCATATTTTGGATTATTTATTAGACGCTAAAGCTAAACTCATTTATCTCTCTTCAGCAAATGTGTTTGATGCGTATAGCAAATTTCCAAGCTACGAAAACGATAAAACGCTAAGCCATAGTATTTATGGTCATTTTAAAATTAAAATAGAAAATATGTTGTTGCGTTTACCAAAACAGCAAATTGTTATTTTAAGATTACCAATGGTGTTTGGTGCGCAATCGCCAAGAGTAAAAGACATTAAGCAACTCACTGCAGAGAAAGAGCCAATAGAAGTGTTTCCTAATTTAATAATGAATGTGACTACAGACACAAAAGTCACACAGCAAATTCATTACATTATTAACCGCAAAAAATATGGTATCTTTCATTGTGGTAGTTCAGATTTAGTGCATCACGATGATTTTTTTAAAGAAATTATAAAAACGTTAAAGCTTAACACTGCTAAATTAAAGCAAGTTTATACTACTAACGATGAACGCTATCTGGCTGTTTTGCCAAAATTTAATAGGTTACCTAAACACCTTCAGTTAAAAAGTGAAGACATCTTAACAGAATTGGACGTTTAAAATCCATTTATGTTGATTTTTATTACTTTTTTAATTACATTTATTATCTAACAAAATTAACTATGACTAAGCTTAATGAGGAGGATATTGAAAAACGACTTCTACAATTTCCGGATTGGGACTTTTATGACAATGCCATACACGCAGAATTTGAATTCGATAATTTTAAAGATTGCTTTAGTGCAATGAGTCGAATTGCCTTTGAGTGCGAAGCACAACAACATCATCCTAATTGGTCTAACACTTATAACACATTAAAAATTACGTTGTTCACTCACGATGCAAATGGCGTTACTACTAAAGATTTTAAATTAGCAGAAGCAATAGAAGCCATTGTAGAAGTGCAAGACTAATTCCCACAATTACCACTAATTAAATGACTAAATATAAACTTGCGCTACTCACCTACTTTGTATGTGTTGGCTTTACTTTTGCACAAAAAGACACCTTATTTTGTAAACAAGTTGCTGCAATCCAAAAGGTAGTAAAAGAAAATCATTACAAAGCAAAACCTAATAACGACAGTTTATCCAAAGGTGTTTTTGGACTGTTTTTAAAATATATAGATGTAGAAAAAAACTATTTTCATCAATCTGATATAGAATTTTTTAATTCAGATGAATTGTTATTAGATAATTATTTACAAACTAATACTTGTACTTTTTTAGATAAATACACCACCAAATTACAACAACGGGTTAGCGAAACCAAAAGCATACTTTCTAATTTAAAAAACGAAACTTTTGACTATTCTGGTAAGGACACCATACGCTTTACAAAAACATCATTATTTAATTATTTTAAAAGCGATAAAAGTGTAAAACGCTATTGGAACAAAAATATAAGAAGTAAAATATTAGAGAGTATTGTAGATGAGTCTGATAATTTTGATAGCCTACAAGCCAATTTTTTAGCTTTAGAAAAAATTACAAAACCTAAAATTATTCAAAATGAATTGTGTAAAATTGATGAATTCGAAAAACAATTAGGCAGCTTAGATCGATTTGTAAAAGAAGCGTTTTTAAATGCTTATGTACATTATCACGATGCAAATTCTTCATTTTTTAATTATTCTGAAAAAACTCAGTTCGAAAACTCGCTCTCTAGTAACGCGCTTACTTTTGGACTACTAACCGATAAAAATAGTAATGGAGACATTATAATAACTTTCATCACACCAGGAAGTCCTGCAGATAAAAACGGTAATTTTTCTGAAAACGACATTCTAAAATCGGTGTCATCAAATGGAGATACTTTAGAAACATTATGCCTTTCTAATAACGATATCCTTTCGTTTTTAAACGAAGAATCTCACAGTACAGCACATTTTAAAATAAAAAAAGAAAACGGAGATTTAAAAACTATAACGCTCACAAAAGGTAAAACTAAAGTGAGGCAAAATGACTTAACAGGGTTTTTAATTGGTGAAGACTCCCAAATTGGCTATATAAATATACCAAGCTTTTATACCAATGACGATTCTATACATGGATTAGGACTAACACACGATATTGCAAAAGAACTGTATAAACTACAAAAAGAAAAAATTGAAGGTCTTATACTCGATTTACGCTTTAATGGTGGAGGCTCAATGTTAGAAGCTGCTGAGCTTTCTGGCATGTTTATAGATAAAGGACCATTAGCCATATTAAGATATAAAAACGATGAGCACTTTACAATAAGAGACCCAAAACGAGGTACGTTTTTTAATAAACCCATTGTAGTGTTAATTAATAATTATAGTGCGTCTGCATCAGAGTTTTTTGCAAGTGTTATGCAGGATTATAATAGAGCTATTATTGTAGGCTCACCATCGCATGGCAAATCGAGCGCACAAACTGTAATCCCATTAAGCACAACTGAAGATCTTGGGTTTTGCAAACTAACAATTGAAGCTTTTTATAGAGTTACAGGTAAAAGCCACCAAAGTTTAGGCGTAATTCCTGATATTATTTTACCATCGCCTTACGATAACTTTAAAACCAGCGAAAAGTTTGAGAAATATGCTTTAAAAAACGATACCATTTCAGTAAAACTAAAGCATAAACCGTATTCTAAACTAGAGATAAACAATCTAATAACGCAAAGCAAAAAACGTGTAGATTCCTCAATAGATTTTTCGTTAACCAAACGTGTAAACAAACATTTAATAGATAATTACTTTGGAATAGCAAAAAGTTATCCAATAACTTTAGAGCGTGTACAAAAACGAAAAGATGATTACTACGACAAATGGAATAAGCTTTTTGAAAACGAACCAGAAAATAGTTTAAAAATACAAGTAAAAAACACAAAATCCACTCAAGAAAAAATAGGCTTTGACGATGGTTTAAAAGAAGAGAACGATTTTAAAGTAAAAGAACTTAGAGAAAATATTTACATACATGAAGCCTATAACATTTTAAAAGACTATCTAAACCTTAACAAACCTAATTAAATGAAAATAATTACTAAATTTTTACTCCTCGCAATTTTCTTAATCACATTTTCTGCTCAAGCGCAAAAATTTAAAACTCCTGTTGACTATTTAAATTTTGTAGGTAAAGAATTAAATACAATTACAAAAAATAATTGGAAATATACTAAAGCAATAGCGCATAGCAAAAGTGCAAAAACAATAAAAGGGAAACGTAACGTACTAGTTAAATCTGTGCAAAAAGCACTATTAAAATTACAACGCGCAGAAGGATATGATGGAGACGAGTTTAAAAACCAAGTGTTAGCACTTATGCGTTTAAACGAAAATATGCTTAACCAAGATTATGCAAAAATTATAGACATGAAAGAGGTTGCAGAGCAATCATACGATTTAATGGAAGCCTATTTGTTAGCAAGAGAATTAGCCGATAAAAAAATGACTGAAGCGCAGGAATTGTACGAACAACAATTTCAAGCATTTGCAGATAAATACAACGTAAATATTATAGAAAACGAAAGTGATTTAAGTAAAAACATGAAACTCTCTAACGAGGTGTTTAAAATTTATAACGACATGTACTTATTAAACTTTAAAGTTAGGATAAACGAAATATATCTTTGGGATGCTATAAGCAAACAAGATGTAAGTGCAATACAACAAAATGCAAATGCTTTAAAAACCAGTGCAATCGAAGGTTTAACGCTTTTAAAAACTGCACCTATTTATAAAAACGATAAATCACTAATAGAAAATACTAAAGAAACTTTTGAATTTTATATAGAAGAAGTCGATAAATATATTCCTCAAATAGTTGACTTTTATGTTTTAAGCGAAGATGTAAAATCCCTACAAGAAACAATTGAAAAAACGCCACAAAAAAAGAGAACCAAGGAGCAAGTTGATGGGTTTAATAAAAAGGTGAAAGAAGTAAATAAAGCAATTTCAAATTATAATAAAGTAAATAAAACGTTAAATGCAAAACGTCAAAAAATTGTAGAACAATTAAACGCAACAAATTCTAAATTTTTGAGTAAACACATTCCAAATGATTAGTAGGATAGTGTAGAATTTTTAAATTTGTGATAATAATAAAAAAATAGATTAAAATGGGAAGAGCTTTTGAGTTTCGTAAAGCACGTAAAATGAAACGTTGGTCTGCAATGAGTAAAGCCTTTACACGTATTGGCAAAGACATTGTAATGGCTGTAAAGGAAGGAGGTCCAGATCCTGATAGTAACTCTAGATTAAGAGCAGTTATACAGAATGCGAAATCTGTAAATATGCCTAAAGATAATGTAGAACGCGCTATTAAAAAAGCCAGCGAAAAAGATCAAGGCGATTATAAAGAAGTTATTTTTGAAGGCTATGCACCTCATGGAATTGCAGTTTTAGTAGAAACAGCAACAGATAATAATAACAGAACAGTAGCCAATGTAAGAAGCTATTTTAATAAGTGTGATGGTAGTTTAGGAACCTCTGGATCTGTAGTGTTTATGTTTGACCATACCTGTAATTTTAAAATAAAAGTAGAAGATTTAGATTTAGAAGAATTAGAATTAGAACTTATAGATTATGGTGTAGAAGAAATTTTTGAAGATACAGATGAAGATGAAAACGGAGAGGAACAAACCTTTGTACTTATTTATGCGCCTTTTGAAAGCTTTGGAAATATCCAATCCTATTTAGAAAAAAACAATTTAGAAATTATTTCTTCTGGTTTTGAACGCATTCCACAAGTCACTAAAAAATTATCTCCAGAGCAAGTTGCAGATGTAGAAAAGCTTTTAGAAAAAATTGAAGAAGATGATGACGTACAAAACGTATATCATACTATGGAAGAATCTTCGGAATAACAAAAATTTTTATATAATTATTTAATATAAAATAGAGGGAAATTCCCTCTATTTTTTTTCCAAAAACATACCTTTTAAATCACTATGAAAAAATTAATAAATTTTACTTTTGTTTTCGCAATTATATTATTTGGCTGTGGTAGTGCAATAACAAGTAGTAAAGCCTCTAAAAAAGACTGCAGGAGCTTTAAAACAGGTAAGTTTATAATCGAGGATGAAGCCATAAACCATACTTCTGTGATTATTCGTAACGACTCAATTCAATATGAAAAAGATATTAATACAAATCATTCTATAAATTTTAAAATCAATTGGATTAACGATTGTCTATACACTTTAATTCCTATTAATCCTAAAGATGAAGAAGGATTAGTGCCACCAGAAATGCTTAATAAACGTTTATTTGTTCAAATAGATAGTATTAAAAACGATATACAATATTTTACATCGTATTTAGAAGGTTACGAATCTAGTAAGCTTTCTGGTGCTATTAAAAAATTAGAATAAAAAAAAGCTGCCTAAGTAGATAAGGCAGCTTTATTTTGCAATGATTAATGTTTCTTTTTAGGGACTTACGTTTACTTTATGTTTCATTAATAATTACATATAACAATATTCAAAATCCATGCCAAATTTTTATTAAAAGTGCTTGGAAATTAAATTAATATTTCAATAAATTAAAGAGGGAATTATTTAGTTTATAAGATTAAATAACAAAATAAATATATAAAACTATTTATTATAATTCAAAAAAAAATTAAGAATATTCAGGTTTTTTACCTTTTACACCTTCAAAAAAAGATCTCATAAAATCAAAATCTGCTTCTTTATCATCTGTTGGGTAAAAAGGCTCTGATACTTTGTTTTGCTTGTTTTTAAAATCTAAAGTAAACATTATAATAGGCACATTAGCGGTTTTTGCAATATAGTAAAAGCCAGTTTTCCAAGAGTGTACTTTTTTCCTGGTACCTTCTGGAGCTAGTGTTAATCTAAATTCTTCTTTTTCTTTAAAGAGTTGCACAATGGCTTGCACTTTATCTTGACCAGAAGTTCTGTCTAAGGGAGCACCACCAATTGCTTTAAAATAATAGCCAAATGGCCATTTAAACAATTCTTTTTTACCAACAAAATTAGTTTTTACATCTACAACTTTTCGTAATAAAACGCCAATATAAAAGTCGTGCCAACTTGTGTGTGGTATGGCTATTATTACAGCTTTCTTTACTGTGTTTTTAGAAAAATTTGTATTACCTACAACTTTCCAACCTAAAAGTTTAAAATATATGAATTTAGCAATTGCGCGCATATTACATTTTTTGATATAGCGCTTTTAACTTTTCTCGCGTAATAGTTTTTTTCCAATTTTTACCAATGGCATTTTCCCATAAAGGCTCCAAACTTAAGGCAACATTAATCATAATATCAAACTCTTTGTCGCTTAGTTCTGCGCAAATGCCTTGAGGTAATACTATATTATGCTTAGCTTTCATTTGTTTAAAAAGTTTTACGCCATCAGGATAATACTCTTCTAAATGATCAAAAACAATACAGTTTCCTATGCCATGTTTTGTACCTAATAAATACGACAAACCATAACTCATTGCATGAGCAACACCAACTTGAGAGTAAGCAATACTCATTCCGCCATGCCAACTCGCCATCATCAATTTATCTTGCGAATCTTGTGTTGAAAGAGAATCTTCTACAAAAATCTCTTTGCATAAGTCCAGTGCTTTTTCTCCATAAGTTTGGCTAAAAGCGTTTAAAAAGGTTCCGTTTAAAGATTCTATACAATGGATATAGCAATCCATACCTGTATAAAACCATTGGTCTTTTGGCACATCTTTGGTTAATTCAGGATCTAAAATAACTTGATCAAAAGGTGTATAATCACTGTTTATACCTAATTTTAGTTTGGGTCCAGTGAGTATAGTAGTTCTAGACACTTCTGCTCCTGTTCCAGAAATAGTAGGTATTCCTACATGATACACAGCAGGATTTTTTACTAAATCCCAGCCTTGGTAATCGCTAGATTCACCCTTATTAGTAAGCATTATTGAAACTGCTTTTGCAATATCTAATACTGTACCTCCTCCTATGCCAATTATTCCAGAGGGAAGTTCTTTATAATCTAAAATTATTTGCTCTACTAAAGCATCAATTTGAGATGTTTTTGGTTCTTCTTTTGCAGAGATATAAATAAGTTTATCCTCGTAAGACAAAGGAATTCTGGAGGTTAACCAAGAGTTTCCTTTAAAAACATCATCTACAAAATATATAAATGGTGCGTTCGCATTTTTTCGTTTAGGAGAAACAATTTCTTCTAATTGATTAAAGCAACTTCGTCCAAAAATTACTTTGGACACCATTGGAAAATTTTTATAACTCATCGCTCTATTTCTGTGATAAAAATATACTTTTTTTAATTAATTTAAAACCTCCAAAAGCGCTCTTAGGCTTTTAATTGTTTTATAGTCTTTGCCATTTGTTTCCTTTTCTGTGACTTGCTCGTGTGCCCAAGTAGTATGAAAAGGTACGTGAATAGCCTTAGCGTTTATATTTACTAATGGTAAAATATCTGATTTTAACGAATTCCCAATCATTAAAAACTGTGTTGGATTTATATCTAAATGGTTTAATAATTTAGAGTAATTATCTTCTTTTTTATCGCTTAAAACTTCAATATGATGGAAATAACTAAGCAATCCTGATTTTTCTAATTTTCTTTCCTGATCTAATAAGTCGCCTTTAGTAACAACAATTAGTTTATACTCTTTAGAGACCGCTTTTAGTACATCTTCTACTCCATCTAATAATTCAACAGGTTTATTTAGCATAGACTTTCCTATGTCTAATATTTTTTGAATCGTAGCGTTAGATACATTTTTATTAGATAATTCCAGAGCCATTTCTACCATACTTAAAACAAAGCCTTTTACACCATAACCATAAATTGGCAAGTTTGCAAGCTCCATTTTAAAAAGCTCTTGGTCTATTTTATTTGGAGTTTCATAATGGCTTAATAGTTTAGCGAATTCCTCTTCGGCTTCACGAAAATAGGTTTCGTTAACCCAAAGCGTGTCGTCTGCATCAAAGCCAATTACTTTTATATTTTGGTATTCTTTATTCAATTAATTTTCAATTTTTACTATCTCTTTTCTGTTTTTTTTATAAAAATAGTGCGTTATTTCCAAAGTTTTTTTGCGCGTTCTAAATCTTCAGGTGTGTCTATTTCTACACCTTGAACATTTGTTTCTACCATTTTTATTTTTTTACTATATTCTAAATAGCGTATGCATTCAATTTTTTCTGAAGCTTCTAAAGTTAACATTGGTAATCTATAAAAATCTAATAAAGCTTCTTTTCTAAAAGCATAGACTCCTTTGTGTTTATAGTACTTAGCGCTTACACTTTTATCTCTTGGAAAAGGGATTGGACTTCTAGAAAAATATAGAGCAAAATCGTTACTATCTACAATTACTTTTACGGTATTTGGATTTTCTATTTCTTCCCAGTCTGTAATTTTAACCATTAATGAGGCTAAATCTATCTCCTTTTTAGGGTCGTTATTAAATACTTGTATTAACTTTTTAAGTGAATCCACCTCTGTAAAAGGTTCGTCGCCTTGAACATTTACAACAATATCCACGTCCATTAATTCTACAGCTTCTGCAATACGATCGCTTCCGCACTCATGTTCTTTTTTACTCATAATAGCTTTGCCACCATGTGCAGTTATTTCATCATAAATAATGGCACTATCTGTTACTACATAAACATCGTCAAACAACTTTGTGTTAACTGTAGCTTCAAAAGTACGAATAATAACAGGCTTTCCTTCCAAATCTTGCATAAGCTTGCCAGGAAATCTGGAAGCTGCGTATCGTGCAGGAATCATTGCGATTATTTTCATTTTAAAAGAGAAATAGTTTAGTACTCAAAAGTAAGACTTTTAATATTATTTCAGGTTTTGGATTTACTAAACTTTTTGTAAACTTTAAAAATAATCCAAAACACTATAATTACTAAAAAAATTGCCAAAAAAGGAAACACTATAGAAACTATAGATAGTAATACTGATGTTCCTGTTTCTACAGAGGTCACTAATGGGTTTGCTAAACCTCCAGTTGTGGTTGTAGAGGCTAAACGTGTGGTTCCTGTACTACCTGCAACTACTGCAGCAGTGCCTCCTCCTGCAATTATGGCTAAGGTCCATGTGATAACTGGACTCAAATCTGCAACTGTAGAGACCATGACTGCTGTTCCTGCAATTGCTGCCAATGGCACAGCAATGGTATCTAATACGTTATCAATGTAAGGAATATAGTAGGCGAAAATTTCGACTAGAGTTGCCACTCCAAGTATGATTACTGCTGAGAGGCTTCCTACCCATTGCCAAGACTCGTTGAGCTCCCAAGCGCCAAAATAAGAGGCTAAGCTTAACGCAAATAGTGGCACAAATACTCTAAAACCAACCGATGCCGATAAGCCTATACCTAAACAGATACTAATAATTGTTTCTGGTGTTATTTCCATGTTTTACCTTGTGATTGCTTCCTAAAATAGAAGACTACTTTTTATTTAATTTATTAATTCTTCTTCTTCAAAAAAATCGTCTTTAAAGCCAATAAGATACAATTTTTCTTTGGCTCTGGTTACTGCTGTGTATAACCAGCGTAAATACTCTTTATCTATTCCGTTTGGTAAATAGGGTTGTTCTACGAACACAGTATTCCATTGTCCTCCTTGCGATTTGTGGCAAGTTATTGCATACGAGAATTTAACCTGTAACGCGTTAAAATAATTATTGTTTTTTACGCTTAAAAACTTTTTATATTTACTGGTTTCATTGTCGTAATCCTTCATCACTTCTTGGTACAAACGGTTAGAATCTTCGTAAGGAAGCGATGGTGTTTCTGCAGAGATGGTGTCTAGCATTAAAACGGTTTCGAAAGGACGCATTTTTGGATAATCTACCATACGTACTTTAACTTCTGCAAATCGGAAACCATACAATTCTTTAATGGCAAAAATTTCTAAAACTTCAATGATATCTCCATTGGCTATAAAACCAGCTTCGGTTGTAGGCTTAATCCAAAAATAATTATTTTTAACTACCATTAAATAATCTCCAGAATTTAATTCGTTTTCTTGGAAGAGGATGCGACTTCGTATTTGTTGGTTATAGAGGTTGGCGCGTTTATTACTTCTTACAATTATTGCCATTTCTTCTTGTCCTAAAGTACTGTAAGAGTCGTTAATAGCATCCATAATATCGTAGCCATCTACTAAGCGTACAATGTCTTTAAAACCTTTAATATTAAATTTAAAGCTTTCAAAAAAATTATTAGCAATACTTTCTCTCAACTCGGTTGCATTTAGTAAAATACCTGAGTCTTGCTCTTGCCTAACCACTTCATCCAACTCCATTTTAATTACGTCTTTATTGTAATTAAGACTTAATGTGTTTTCATCTAATGCAGGACTTAAATCGAGTTTTACAGGAGGTAATTGAGCAGTATCGCCTATTAATAGCAATTTGCATTTATGACCTTGATACACATATTGCATTAAATCGTCTAACAAAGAGCTAGTTTCAAAAAATTTAGATTCGCCTGCAATATCTGGTATCATAGAGGCTTCGTCAACTATAAAAATGGTATTTTTATGTTTATTGGGTTGTAAAATAAATTTTAATCCTCCTCCTTTATCCTTTTTAGGAAAATATATTTTTTTATGAATTGTAAAGGCTTCTTTGCCCGAATAATTAGAAATTACTTTTGCTGCTCTACCTGTTGGAGCCATTAAAACTGCACTTTTTTTAGCATGCCATAAATTAGAAACTATTGTACCTATGATTGAAGTTTTACCAGTTCCTGCATAGCCTTTTAATAAATATACACTATTTTTAGAATCGTCAAATATAAACTGAGATAGTTGTTGCAACACAATATCTTGCTTTGTAGTTGGTGTAAAAGGGAATTGCTTTTTTAAGAGTGTGTAAAATTCGGATTTCGTCATTAAATCAAGGCAGTTTTCAACATTTATTCAAATATAAAAATGATTTTTACTCTTTATCGTTTTTACGAATAAAAAAAAATTGTAGATTTGCGTTAGACCATTAATTATAATTTAATACATACACTATGTTAAACTTAATTCTTATTGCTGTAGCAGTAATATTACTAACTATTCTTATTGTTTGGGTAATAGATAAATTTATGCCTCGTAAATTTAAACCTGTTTTAATGATTTTACTTTGGGTACTTATTGCTTTTTTAGGCTATAAAACATTTATGTCTGTTTACGGCGAAATTAAATTTAACGAAATAAAAGAAAAACGTTACGCTGCTGCAATTGATAAATTAATTGATATTAGAGACTCTCAATTAGCCTATAAAGAAGTGACAGGAAAATATACTGCTAGTTTTGATGAACTTGTAAAATTTATAGATACTGCTAAGTTTACTATAACGCAACGTAAGGATTCTACAATTATAGATAAAGAGAAGACAAGGCTTTATGGAGGTGTGGAATTTAAAAAAGATATTGTTGTTGTTGATACTCTTGGTTACGCTCCTGTAAAAGATTCTTTATTTAAGACCTCGAATAGATATAAAACAATGATGAATGTACCTTTTGCAAAAGAAGGTACAAAATTTACAATGAATGCTGGCCAAATTGGCGAAGACATTAAAACGCCTGTTTTTGAAGCTTTTGTTTTAAAAAGAGATATTTTACACGATCAGCAAGAAGATTTTGTAATTAAAGAAAATCTAGTACAATCTGTAGAAGCTGTTAATGGTAATGCCATTAGAGTAGGATCTATGGAAGATGTAAAAACAAACGGAAACTGGCCACAAACGTATGGCAATACAAAAAAATAAGGATAATATATTAACCAATCTGGAAGTGTCCATTCAAATTAGTTTGAGTGGACTTTCTTTTTGTGTTTTAAACTCAAAGACCAACACAATAGAACATTTAAAACACTTTCCCTCACAAAATACACTAACTCCTTTTACGCTTTTAGATGCCTTAAAACATGTTTTTAATACAGAAGCTGTACTAAATCAATCGTTTAAAACTGTACAGCTTATACACGTTAATGCATTATCTACATTTGTGCCTAAAGCACTGTTTAACGAAGATTGTAAAGCCGATTATTTAAAATTTAATGCCAAGATTTTAAGTACAGATTTTATAGCTTACGATATGCTTAATATAAACGACAGCGTTAATGTTTATGTACCTTACGTAAATATTAATAATTTTATATTCGATCACTTTGGCGATTTTACCTATAAGCATCATTCTACAGTTTTAGTCGAAACTATTTTGAAACAAGAAAAGAACACGCTAACTACCAAAATACATGTAAATTGTTCTGAAAATCATTTTGAAATAGTAGCTACAAAATCAGGAAAATTAGTACTTTATAATTCCTTTGAAATAAATTCAAAAGAAGATTTTATATACTATATTCTATTCACTATAGAGCAACTTAATTTAAATCCTGAAACAGCTGATATCATTCTTTTAGGAAACATAAATAAAGATGATGATTATTATAAAATAGCCTACAAATATATTAGAAACGTTAGTTTTGGTAACCGTTACGATACTTTTACCTACACAGAAGCACCAAAAACTAACTACTCTGATTTCACTCTCTTAAAAAGCCTATAATGCGAATAATCTCTGGACAATATAAAGGAAGAAAAATTACAGCTCCCAAAAAGTTACCAATACGTCCAACAACAGACATGGCAAAGGAAGCATTGTTTAATATACTTAACAATCTTTATTATTTAGACGATATTTCTGTACTCGATTTATTTGCTGGAAGTGGAAACATAAGTTACGAGTTTGCTTCTAGAGGTACAGAACATATTTTGTGTGTAGATGCTAATTTTGGGTGCATTAAATTTATTCAAACTACAGCTGAAGCTTTTGATATGAATATAAATACCATCAAAAGCGATGTATTTAAATTTTTAGAAAAATCAACACAAAAGCACGACATTATTTTTGCAGATCCACCTTACGATTTCCCTGTTGAAGAATTTGAAAAAATACCAACACTAGTGTTTCAAAATAACTTATTAGAAGATGATGGTGTTTTAATTGTAGAACATTCCAAACACACAAGTATTTCTCATTTGCCACACTACGCCTACTCCAAAAGTTATGGAGGAAATATGTTTAGTTTTTTTGAGTTGCCTAAGGCTGATTAAACACGCTTTTAAAATATTTCCATATTTATTTTCTTACGTAATTATACTGTAAATCAGTTAGTTATATTGGTTTATTTGTTTTTTTTCATATCTTGTAGTCGCTATTAATCAACACTATACATTATGAAACAGTTAAAAACAACACTATTACTGCTATGTTTAATAATAGGAAGTCAATTTACTTTCTCGCAAGAAAAAGCACCAAGCTATAAAGATATAGTAGGTGAAAACCCAAAAGCAGATACAGACATTAAAGTGGTTAGCGATTACGTTAACGCTTTAGTTGGAAACGACATGTCTAAAGCCGAAAAATTGCTCTCCGACATCTATATAGGTTATGGTCCTGCTCTTAATGATTCTATTACTAAAAAAGAAACTATTAAATCTTGGACAGAAATACACCAAGTTAGAAGCAATGAAAAGGTAAACTTTGTATCGGCAACCATTAGAGTCAAACAAGGCGAATACAAGGGCGATTGGGTATATCAATGGGGAACGTATTCCTTTACTCAAAACGGAAAAGATATACAAATGCCTTATCAATTAACCGTTTTTGTAAACAATGGAAAAATTGAAAAAAGTACTATTTATTATGATGACTTATCAGTCGCAAAAGCGTTAGGTTACCAATTGGTTCCTCCAAAACAATAACACTAAAACATAGTATAAAAAACATAAACCCTTCAAATTTAACATGAAGGGTTTTGTATAAGTAAGTAAATCTATAAGCCGAATTCTGTATCCCAATTAATATTGAGACCCTTATCATTTATCTACATTTATTATTACTAATAAACTTTAGCTGCCTACCCTCTAGCATCGCGCGTGTACGCTCAAGCACTAGTTTACATGGCATTGCACCACATAGAGTTTACCTGGTTTCACTACAGCATTACCTGTACATACTTTCTGTTGCACTTTTCCTAGCCTTACGACTGGTGGCTGTTAGCCACTATGTTTACACTATGGTGTTCGGACTTTCCTAACCAAAACACGTTTGGTTCGATAAGGCGATTTACTTACTAGCAAAATTACAATAAAGAAGTCTAGATTAATAAACGAAATACTAATTTGTTTTCAAACTTTAATTTAAAGACCATATTAATGCTTTTTCTTTAGTAGCTCGAAAAATTGTACTGTGTTTTTCGTTGGGTTCGTCGGAGTATTTCCATGTTAACTTTTTTGTAGAGTCATTCTCTAAAATTTTCTCTAAGCGTCGTGTTGCTTTGGAGATATCCTTTGCATCAGATCCTGCGAACCACAATTTTGTATTTCTATTTGGTAAATTCGTTAACAAGGAATCTGCATTTTTAACTAAATATTGATTATTCCACCAAAGCGAAGGGTCTATTGCAATATAAAAATCGAAACTATCTGGTTTTAAAAATAATGTTTCCATTACAAAAAGACCTGCAAGTGACTCGCCAATAATACCTTTACTTTTATTTGTTTTATAGCTTTTATTTATTTCAGGCATTAACTCATTGGTGATAAAAGCTCTAAAATTTTTGGCACCATCTGTTACAGGACAAAATTGCTTATCGTATTCAGACTCAGAAAACCCAGTTAAATCTCTTCCTCTCTCTGTATTTTCTATTCCAACTAAAATAAATGGAGGGATTTTTTTCTCCACTAATAATTTAGATAACGTATTTGCAACATGCGGAAAATCTTCTTTTATTCCTCCATCTGGCATATATAAAACAGGAAAACGATCTACAGATTCATTATAATTTGGTGGTGTCCAAACATTGATTACTCTGTCCTCATTCACAAATTTTGAAGATAGTGTTAAACTATCATGCTTTGGAATAGTATCATTATTCACAATTGAGTTGTTTTTGCAACTAAAAAATAATGTTAGACTTAATAAAAAGTAGATTGTTTTTTTCATGTTTTCTATGTATTGAAAATTAACTGTAAGCAAGTTACTAAAATCGATGTTTTTTTGACAAATTCAATACAATGATTTCGTAACTCATTTTTTGTTAATAACTCCTATTAAATTATAAAGTAAGAATACTAAATTATGATTGGATTTTTTAACTTTGCTATAAATCAAATTTAGTGTTTAAAACGCTAATCTAATTTCTACCAAATTTTGGAACACTTTGTAGTCTCTGCGCGTAAATACAGACCTCAAACATTTAAAGATGTTGTGGGACAACAAGCGATTACAAATACGTTGCAAAATGCTATTGAAAACAATCACTTAGCGCAAGCTTTACTATTTACAGGACCACGTGGTGTTGGTAAAACCAGTTGTGCTCGTATTTTGGCTAAAATGATTAATAGCGATGGCTCTGAAGCTAGCGACGAGGATTTTGCATTTAATATTTTTGAACTAGATGCTGCTTCCAATAACTCGGTCGATGATATTAGAAATCTTACAGACCAAGTACGTATTCCGCCACAAGTAGGTAAATATAAAGTGTATATAATTGATGAAGTTCACATGCTTTCTCAAGCTGCTTTTAATGCCTTTTTAAAGACTTTAGAAGAGCCTCCAAAACATTGCATATTTATTCTTGCAACAACTGAAAAACATAAAATTATACCAACCATTTTATCGCGTTGCCAAATTTTCGATTTTAAACGCATTACAGTTACAGATGCAAAAGAATATTTAAAGTTTATAGCAAAAGAACAAGGCATAACTGCCGAAGACGATGCACTACATATTATTGCTCAAAAAGCGGATGGTGCAATGCGAGATGCGCTTTCTATTTTTGATCGTGTAGTTAGTTTTTCTGGTAACAACTTAACAAGACAAGCCGTTACCGAAAACTTAAATGTTTTAGATTACGAAACTTATTTTGATAGTACAGACTTAATTTTAGAAAATAAAATTCCCGAATTACTCGTTCAATTTAACACCACATTATCTAAAGGTTTTGATGGCCATCATTATATAGCTGGTTTGGCAAGTCACTTTAGAGATTTGTTGGTTTGTAAAAACGAAGCCACTATTACTTTACTAGAAGTTGGCGAACAAACAAAAGCTAAGTATTTAGAACAAAGTAAAAAAGCCTCTCAATCATTTTTACTCAAAGGCATTGAGTTGGCGAACGACTGTGATTTAAAATATAAAAGCAGTAAAAACCAACGACTCCTAGTTGAGTTAACATTAATGCAATTAGCCTCTATCACTTTTGATGGAGAAAAAAAAAATAGCAAAAACTACATAATACCTGCAAGCTATTTTAAAAAAATAGGCATCACTCCTATTGCTGTAGTTAAACCACAAAAAACAACTCCTACACAAGAAAACGTCTCTGAAACGGCACAACAAGTAGCTAAGCAAAAGCCAGAAGTCGTAAACACTTCTAAAATTGTTTTAAACACTACAGATAAAAAACCAACTTCTGGACTGTCTTTAAAAAGTATAAAAGCTAAAAAAGAGCACCTAATAAAACAAATGGATGTTGTTTTAGACGAAGAAGATTTACCAAAAGATGATTTTACCGAAGAACAACTTATTGAAGCTTGGAATGAGTTTATTGAGTTAATTATAAAAAAAGGAAAACACAATCTAGCCTCCATTTTATCAATAGACACACCTAAAGTAAAAGGAACAGAAGTGCATTTAGAATTCCCTAATGCTACTAATAAAGTCGAATTAGAACGCCAACAATATGATTTGTTAGGATACATCCGAAAAAAATTAAATAACTTTGATATTAACTTGGTTATTGAGGTTAATGAAGAGTTAGAAAAGAAATACGCTTATTCTACACGCGAAAAATTTGATCTTTTAAACGAAAAGAATCCAAATTTAGATACCCTTCGGAAAACCTTTGATTTAGACATTTAATTATTTTAAAATGAAATATTTATCACTTATACTACTCCTTTGCATCATTACATTTGCTGGTTGCGATGGACGTGACAGAATACATAAATCTCCAGAAGAAATTTTAGTAGAAAATAAACTTTTAGATTCTTTTTCTGAGCATGTAAAGTATATTCCAGAATCTTATGCAGAAACGGAAACAGATACCATTTTAAGTAATGGATTTAGAGTTAAAATTAAAAGTTATCTCGATATGGATAGTAGTGTTTTAAAAAAATATAAGGTTGCTACAATTACACATTTAGAATACCATAGAACGCTAATAAACGATATTAAGGTGTATAAAAATGATAAGCTTATTTTTAGTCAAAACTTGACAAACGATTTTTTAAACACACTAAATAATAAGTATGCCCTAGGTAATGAGTACTTGAGTAACGTTGCAGTAGTCGATGAGCTTACAACATTAACAACAAACGAAGTGAATATTATTATTTCGCAATGTATTCCCAGAAGTGTAAACTGTCCGGATTTTTATTTAACCATTGATACTAACGGAAACTATAATTTAAAAGAAATAAATAATAATGCTAGGACTTAAACTACCAACCGATCCTCGTTGGGTAAATATTGTAGAAAAAAATATTGAAGATATTTTAACTGATCATGCGTTTTGTGAGCAGAAAGCGGCTAGTACTGCAATTTCATTAATTGTAAGTTTCCCAGAATATTCTGATTTGGTTACAGAAATGACTGCTTTGGTAAAAGAAGAAATTAGCCATTTTAAAATGGTACACGATAAGATTTTAGAACGCGGTTGGACCTTAGGTAGAGACCGACGAGACGACTATGTTTTAGAGCTTATTACATTTTTCCCTAAAGGAGGAAGCAGAACAACGCAATTAGTCCATAGGTTACTTTATGCTGCTTTAATTGAAGCTAGAAGTTGTGAGCGTTTTAGGTTACTATCGGAAGAGCTAGAAGATGAAACACTAGCTGAGTTTTACAGAAAATTAATGGTTAGTGAAGCCAATCACTATACCATGTTTTTAGGCTTTGCAAGACAATATGGAGACCGAACAGAGGTAGATAAAAAATGGAATGATTTACTTGACTTTGAAGCAGAAATAATGAAAAAGTTAAGTAAAAAAGAAACCATACATGGATAAAAAATTATAACACATAAAAAAGCCATTACGACTAGTATTGGCTTTTTTTTTATAACTCTTTATTGGTTTAGAATTTTACACCAAATCCAATTTGAATGTTAGCATTTTTAGCTTCAATTCCAACTTCATCATCAAAAACATTTGTTATTCCGTAAGTGTATCTTGCATCAAAGAAAAACTCATCAGATATCATAAACTCTAAGCCTCCAATTCCTGAAAAGGCAAAGTTTTTATAACCATCTTCATATTCATGTCCTTTTAAACTTGCCTGTGGTCCTACTCCAATAGAAAGTTTATCACTAAGCTTAAATTTTACTAAAATTGGCATTTGTATGTAATCTATACGTAAAGATTCTTGTTTAGAACCTTCTGCAGAAAATTGAATTTCTGGAGCAATAGATACTTTTTTTGAGACTCCATATTCTGCAAAAAAACCAATAGCAAAACCATTTCTATGGTTATGTGGTACTGTAGTTGCAAACTCATCTTCAAAATCTAGGTTAGAAATGTTATAACCAGCTCTTACACCATACAAGGCATCTTGTGAGAAGCCGTAAAAAGAAGTAAGTATTAAGGCAAATAATAGTAAAGATTTTTTCATAATTGATTAGTTATTTATTTTATTTTTATTTTCGATTCGTTAAAAACAAAGCTAATATATATTATTTTAATAAATTAAAAATATTTTGTAGATAAAAAGTGTGTTTTACACTATGTATGACTTTTAACAGTGTTATAATACATGCTTTTAATTATACCATCTGCTAGTCCAATTTTAGGGACGTAAATATCTTTTGCTCCACTCCATTTCATTGCAGATAAATAAATGCGCGAAGCAGGTATAATTACATCTGCTCTATCTTCATTTAAGTCTAATTTTGTTATACGCTCTTCGTAAGAATAGGATTGTAACATATTGTAATAAGACGTTAAATAGAAATAGGTTAATGGTTTGCCAAGAGCTTTACCAGAGAGTTTAAAAATTTTATTAATGTTTCCTCCAGACCCAATAACTTCAATTTTATCGTAATCTGCAGTATGTTTTTTAATCCAATACTCTAATTCTTCCCAAGTTTCTTTTTTAACAATATCATTTAACAATCGTACTGTACCAATTTTAAAGGAGCGTGAGGCTATAGATTTTCCGCGTTCAATTACTGTAAACTCTGTGCTTCCGCCTCCAACATCTACATATAAATAGGTTTTATTATCGTCTATAAATGAGTGCAAATCGGTTGCAGCAATTATTGCAGCTTCTTCTTCACCTTCAATAATATCTATTTGTATGTTGGTGTGGTCTAAAATTTGTTTTGCAACATCTGCTCCATTTGTTGCCTCTCGCATAGCAGAAGTGGCACAAGCTTTATATTTTTGTACTTTATGAGATTGCATTAGTAGTTTAAAGGCTTGCATGGTATCTAGCATGCGTTTTGTGTTTTCTTTACTTATTTTGCCTTTTAAAAAAACATCTGCTCCTAATCGTATTGGCACTCTTACAAGCGAACTTTTTTTAAAGCGAATTGGTTTTCCTTTTTCTTCAATAATATTTGCAATTAGCAACCTAACAGCATTAGATCCAATATCTATGGCAGCATATTTTTTAATTACTAACATTAGGCTTTTAATTTATTTTGGTAGTACGTATAAGTTTCGAATTGCGAACGTATTTTTTTATTAGAATTCTTTTTATAAACATTGTTTTGTGCTTTATTTAAAATTCTAGCTTTTACGTTATCGTTCCAACATATTTCAAAAGTATCTATAAGTTCTTTTTTAATTTCAGGATCGTAAATAGGACAACTTACTTCTACTCGATTTTCTATGTTTCTTGTCATCCAATCTGCTGATGATATGTAAATTTTTTCATCATTATTATTACAAAAAATATAGAGCCTTGTGTGTTCTAAAAATTTATCGACAACACTAATGATTTCAATATTTTCACTCATACCTTTAACACCTGGAATTAAACAGCAAATTCCTCTTACAATCATTTGTATTTTAACTCCTGCTCTACTAGCTTCGTATAACTTATCTATCATCTTATAGCTAGAGATGCTATTCATTTTAAGTCTAATATAAGCTGTTTTTCCTGCTTTTTTATTTTCAATTTCTTTATCAATTAGCTTAAATAATGCAGATTTTGTGTAGTGTGGAGAGACAATTATATGTTTGTATCTATTAATTTTATAATTTACTTCAAAGAAATTAAATACTTTATTAATGTCTTTTAAAATTTTTTGATTTGTTGTAAATAGTGTGTAATCTGTATATACTCTTGCCGTAGATTCGTTAAAATTTCCTGTACTTACAAAACCATAACGTTTTAATTTTCGGCCTTCAAGACGTTCTATCACACACATTTTACTGTGTACTTTTAATCCTTGAACTCCAAATATTAGATTTATGCCTTCGCGTTGCATTTGCTCGGCATAATCAATATTAGCTTGCTCATCAAAACGTGCTTGTATTTCCATAGAAACGGTTACGCGTTTGCCGTTTTTAGCAGCATTTATTAGTGAACTTACAATTTGTGAATTTTGAGCTAATCGATAGATAGTGATTTTTATACTTTTTACTTCTGGATCTAAGGCGGCTTCTCTTAAAAACTTAACAACATTAGAGAATGTATGATATGGTGTGTATTGTAAATAGTCTTTTTTAGAAATTGCTTTAAACAAGCTGTCTTCTAAATTAAGTCCTTTTATTGGTAAAGGTTTTATTTTTTCGTATAATAAGTCTTGTCGGCCTAAACTTGGGAAATCCATATAATCTCTACGATTATGGTAACGTCCACCAGGTATTATACTATCTGTAGAGTCAATTCCCATAATAGACATTAAGAACTCTAAAGTAGATTTGTCTATAGTTTTATCGTAAACAAACCTTACAGGCTCACCATCTAAACGGTCTTTTACGCTATCGGAAATTTTTTCCATAAAACTTTTACTCAAATCACTTTCTAAATCCAACTCTGCATCGCGTGTAATTTTAATCATGTGCGCAGAAATTGTTTTGTAATTAAAGATATTAAAGATGTCTTTTAAGCAGTAGCGCAATAAATCGTCTAATATCATAATATAGCTCTTACCCTCTTTTTCTGGCAATACTACAAAGCGATCTGTACTTTTAGAAATTTCTATTAAAGCATATTGATTTTTGTTATTTTGGAGCACCATATTTATGGCCAAATAGGCTGCACTATCTTTTAAGTTAGGAAGGTCAACATCCTCATTTAAAACAATCGTAACTAACGCTGGACTAACGTTTTGAAAAAAGTAAGTTTTAATGAACTCATGATGATAAGAATCGACTTGCTTTTCATCAATAATAAAAATATTTTCTTTTTCTAATTTTTTATGAATATCATCTAAAATAACAAGGCTTTCTGCTTGCTTTTTAATCACTGTTTGAGTAATAATTTCTAAAAGTTCACTTGCTTTAATTCCCAACTCACTTTTACCTCCTTTTCCTGCTTGATCTATACGTTTTACAGTTGCATATCGTACTTTAAAAAACTCATCTAAATTATTTGAAAAAATTCCTAAAAAACGAAGACGCTCAATAAGTGGAACGTTTTCATCTGCAGCCTCTTGAAGCACTCTAGAATTAAACTGTAACCAACTTAATTCTCGATTAATATAGGTGTTGCTTTTTGTCATTTTCTCTATCAATTTTTTACAAATATATTCTATTAAATTTAATCTTTTAAATCTTTTGGAAATACTCTTCTTACTGTTTTACCTCTGTTTAAATTTTTCCAAGAATTTATGTCAAAATCTATCTCTACAAACCCACTTGTAGGCACATTATCTATAACTAAATTTCCATAAGAATTTACAAAATTTGTAAGCGCATAATTATGACCAAAAAGCATTAAAATATTTACAGAATTTTGAGTAGATTTTATGACTTCAATTAATGAGTCTCCAGAGAAATCATAGAGCGCATTATTTAATTCAAAATCAACAATTTTTAATCTTGTTTTTTTAATAAAAATTGAAGCTGTTTGCTTTGCTCTAACTGCATCACTAGATAAAATTAAATCTGGTTTAATTATATTGTTTTTAAGATGTTTAGCGACAAGTTTTACATCACTTTTTCCTCTTTTCTTTAACGGTCGTTGATGATCTACAAGGTCATATTTCCAAGAAGATTTAGCGTGCCGAATGATTTGTATTTTTTTCATTACATTTGTCGATTAAATAATGTGTTTTATCGATTAATAGTTTTTGTTGAACAATTTAACGAGTATTTAAGTTTTATAGCTTCTATATTTGAATAATAATTGATTACAATATTAATTTGTTAAGCTATTAAACAATATGATGATCCCAAATCATAACCTAAAACTCTGCGTCGTAATTCTTTGAAGCACGATTTTCCCTCCAGAATATTTTAGAAAATTAGTTTGTAATCAAAATATAAAGCAAATTAAACTATAAAGTATGAAAAATATAATAATACTATTTGTAATTTTCTTTTCTGGACTCAATATGATTTCTGCACAAGAAGACTTTCAGTTTACAATCGTTGAAAAAAGCGATAAGCCAAATACTGAAAAAACACATTTGTATGTATTACAAATTACAAATAACACTTCTAGTACCACTTCTCTAGATTTAAAGAATAAGAATTTAAATTGTAGAGATGAATTTCACAAACAACACACAGACTTTACTTTTGAATTTTATAATTTAGAAAGAACGCGACAGATTAGTAAAATTTCAGTTAGTGGAAACAGTTCTGTTAAATTTTATTTAAAGAAAATTGCTCCAAATACTGCACCTCATTCCGCATGGAATTGCAGTGCTATTGAAGCTTCTAATAGTCAAACTAACATCTTGACTTCAATAAAAATGAACTCGCTAGTTCAAGACCCAACTAAGGTCAACTAATTATAGGCTATAAAAAAGTTATTCTAAAAAAAGGGATTTATGAAGAATATTACTATTTTGAGTATAAAAAAATTAGCATTTGTTGCACTTTTGTTTTTAAGTGTAACCTCTGCTTTTTCTCAAATACAACAACAATTTCAACCTAGGTTTAATGAAACTGTAAGGGGAGATTTTGGCATGATAGCAAATAACATGCTATCAAGGACTGCAACAGGAAACTATAATGGTGAAGATGGAAATCATGATTTTACAGACAATGTGTATGTAGATATTGATAATGATAATACCACATTTAATTCCAGTAGTGCCAATTTTACCAATCCAAATCCTAGTGTTAAATGTTTAACTGTAATTAAAGCTTATCTATATTGGGCTGCTGCAGATAGAGAGCCTTCAACTAACGGAGATAACCAACCAAATTGGAATTTCAACGATGTAAAATTAATGCTTCCTGGCCAGACAAGTTATACAACTTTAACTGCAGACCAGGTTTTATTTAGAGGTCGAGACACACATTTTGTTAACGATCCTTATATATGTGTAAAAGATATTTCTAATTTAATAGATAATCTTGATCCCTTTGGAAAATACCAAGTTGCTAATGTTGAAGCTAAAACGGGTTCTTTAACTTCTCATGATGGAGGTAATACAGGAACATCAGGTGGCTGGCAAGTTGTTTTTGTTTACGAAAGTCCAGAATTACCTCAAAAAAATATTACGCTTTTTGATGGTTATGCTCATGTCACAAGTTCTGTTAACAATTTTAATATAGATTTTGATGGTTTTCAAACTGTACCTAATGGAAATGTAAGATCAAATTTAGTAATTGGAGCTTTAGAAGGCGATAGAGATTTAACTGGAGATCGTTTACAAATTAGAAACACCTCTAATACTTTTGTTGATATTACTGCTCCTCAACGACCAGCAAACAATTTTTTTAATAGTCGTATTACTGTTGGTAATTCTAATTTTACAAACAGAAACCCAGCTAGTACAAATACTTTAGGTTTTGATGCGGCATTATTTTCATTAAATAATCCTTCCAATTCATTAATTGGTAACAACCAGACATCTGCTACATTTAGAATGACTTCTAATCAAGAAACGTATGGTTTATACCTTATGGGATTAGCTATTGAGGTTTATAAGCCTGATGTTAGCCCAATTGTTTTAGATTTAAATACTGGAGGTGCTGCATCTAATCCTGGAGATTTTGTGAATTTTGATTTTAATATTCAAAACTCTGGTAATGATGATGTAGAAAACCTTATTATAACCGCAGCAGTTCCACCACAAGTAGCTAATGTTATAGCCAACAACTTGCCAAATGGTGTAACTTTTACGTTTACTAATAACACATTAACTTTTAATGTTGCCGATGGATTAGCAAATGCTGGAGGTTTACCTGTAAATATAAGTTTCGATTTCGAACTACAAGATGAATGTTATTTTTTAGATCAATCTTGTGATTTGGATTTTTCGCTGCAATTTGTTGCCACCTATAATGGTGTTATTAATCCTGAGCAACAAACAACAACTAGTTCATCTGCAGTGGACGAATGTAATGTTGGAAATTTACTTCCAGATGTAGTAACTATAAATCAACCTACTGCAACTTGGGTTACAGCTGTTGGAGAATTGGACAGAACTATTGAATGTAATAATTCTTCTGCTTTACAACAAGCACAAGCCTTAATTCCTGTAGCAAATTGTAATGGATTAACTCCAATTAAAACAGCTGGACCTTTTGTTCCTAATGGCAATTGTACCAATAATGGTACATATACAAACACATTTAATTTTGTTGATGAATGTGGAGTGACAATCGCTAATTATGTTCAGGTAATAACAGTAAATGATACTACTGACCCAGAATTCACAACCCCTTTGCCAAGTGATATTACATCAGATTGTAACAATGTTCTTGATCCAGCAAATGTTCAAGCAACTGATAATTGTGGTACCGTAAATGTTACTTTAAATGAAACTAGAATTGATGGGTCGTGTCCTGGAAATTATACTTTAACTAGAATTTGGACTGCAACTGACCAATGTGGATTAACTGCCACACATACTCAAACTATAACTGTAGAAGACAATACGCCTCCTACATTTGTTGAAACATTACCAAGTAACCAAACTGTTGATATTAATAATATTCCAAATGCTCCTACTCTTACAGCTAATGATGACTGCGGAAATGCTATTGTAACTTTTAATGAAGTACAATCTGGAGATATATGTACTGGTAGTTATAACATTACTAGAACTTGGATTGCTACAGATGAATGTGACTTAACAACGACGCATACGCAAGTAATTACAGTTAATCAACAAGTTTTATCTGCTTCAGTAACAGACGTAACTAATGTATTTTGTACAAGTGAAGCAACAGGTAACATTGATATAACTGTTTCTGGTGGATCAGGAAATTACACTTTTCTTTGGAATGATTCTAATAATTCAACTACAGAAGATCTATCTAATGTTTTAGCTGGTGCATATAACGTTACTATAACAGATGCTGTAGATGGTTGTACAACTACTCTAAGTGCAACAATTACTGAACCTGCCAGTCCTTTAAGTCTAAATATTAGTAAAATTGATGCTACTACTGCCCAAGGTTGTAATAACGGACAAGCAACAGCTATTGTCTCTGGAGGAACACCAGATTACAGCTACCAATGGAGTGCTTCTGCTAATAATCAAACAACTGCTACTGCAACAAATTTACCAGATGGTACACATAGCGTAATAGTTACTGATGATAATGGATGCCAAATAACACAAAGCATAGTTATAGAATGTGTAAATACTTGTGATGCTGAAATATCTATAACTAACGTTACAAATGTACTATGTACAAGTGATAATACTGGTTCTGGTACTGTTTCGGCTAGTTCTAGTGCAAATCCTAATGCTACTTTTACTTTCGAATGGTCAACAGGTCAAATAGATACTGGTGTAACTTCGAGTACCTTATCAAACTTAACAGCTGGTGTTTATAATGTCAGTGTAACTATTGATGGTACAGTTTGCCAACCTGTAGAAGACACAATTTCTATTACAGAACCTGCTAACGCACTTAACGTAACAGCTACTACTACAGATGAGTTAGGTCCTGCAACTGGTGATGGCACAGCTACAGCTACAGTTACTGGTGGTGTAGAGCCTTATGCCATTTCTTGGTCTCCTGGAGGCGAAACTACAGAGTCAATTTCTGGTCTTAGTGCTGGTACATATACAGTTACTGTTACTGATTTTAATGGATGTACAGATTCTACAACTGTAACTGTAAACCCTGGAACTTGTAATAATCTTTCAGTTACCGGAACTTCTACTCCTGCAATTTGTAATGGTGAAAGTAATGGTACTATAACTGCTACTGTAATAGGTGGATCTGGGAATTTTACTTATAGCTGGGATTCTATACCTAATACAACTACATCTGTAAATAACCTACCTGCTGGTGATTATACATTAACTGTTACTGATACAACTACGTTATGTACAACAAGTACAACCATAACTATTAATGAACCTAATATTCTTAGTTCTGGTATTGCAATCTCTAATATATTTTGTAGAGGTGATGCTACTGGTTCTTTAGATCTTACAGTTAATGGTGGTACTGGTGATTATTCTTTTTCTTGGAATGATGCTAATAATTCAACTACAGAAGATTTGATTAATGTTGTTGCAGGTACATATACAGTAACTATAACCGATGAAAATGGATGTACTACAACTAATTCTGCTACAATTATTGAACCTGCAACTAATGTTTCTGTTTCTATTATTAGACAAGACGATATTGTGTGTGAAGGTTTAGGAGAAATCCTAGTTGAAGGATCTGGAGGAATTGAACCTTATAGTTATTCTATAGATGGAGGTACAAGTTACCAACCTAGTGGCGAGTTTACTGATTTAGCAATAGGAAATTATACAATTACGGTGTTAGATGCAAATGGTTGTACAGCAACTGTAAGTACTGAAATATTAACAAATTGTACAGACGCCATCGTAGATATCAACAATACTTTTATCGGTCAACCTGTTTCTGGTAATGTATTAACTAATGATGAAGATTTTGAAGGCGATAACCAAACTGTAACTGCTAACACCAATCCTACTAATGGTTCTGTAAC